>CALZDE010000005.1 GCA_945637225.1 uncultured Selenomonadaceae bacterium | reverse complement strand
AATAAAGTCAAGTCTTTTTTTCAAAAAACTTCAAAAAACTTTTAATTTATTCTTTATATACCTTTGATTCGCCTATTTTCTCTTCCAAGACGCTAACTTTTTTATACATATCAATAAATTCCATAGCCATTATCTTAAATGTTTCAGCACTCATGAGCTGATCCTCTGCATGCATTACAAGAAGTCCCATAGGAGTTTTCTGATCTACCCTCAAAAGCTTCATGTGAGATGTATGACCGTCGTTAAATGCAGTGTCACCAGCCTCAATCTTTGCCATAGCACCTTCAAAATCTCCTGCCTTAGCCAAGCGCATGGATTCTATATAACAGCTTCTGGCAGTTCCAACATTAGAAATGATCTCAAAAGATATAAGCTCTAATTCTTCCACAATTTTTCCCCCTAGTAGTCAATTATTTCACCTTATCAATACAGAAAAGTGGCAGATCATCTGAACCTGCCACCCAAATTCTATGAAATTCAGCCGTACAGCTTAAACCTGTGTCTTATTATTGAAAATCAGGTCATCAATCATGCCGATGAGCTGATTAATTTCCGGCTTAGCAATCTGGCCATTTGCTCCCATCTTAACACCCTTACGGCGCATTTCCTCAGAAATGAGGGAGGAGAACAGAATAAATGGAATAGTCTTGAAACGCTCATCCTCACGAACCAGTTTCAACAAGCGATGACCATCCATCTGTGGCATCTCAATATCGGAAATGATGATACGAACTCTATCCTCTACTGGACCATCCTTTTCAGCCTGCTCGTGAATGTACTTCCATGCATCAGCACCATTATTGAAGTCACGTACAAAGCGATAACCAGACTCATGCAGGGTGTTAACCAGCAGTTCTCTAAGCAATGGAGAATCCTCTACACATACAACATGAATACCGGAACGGCGAGCACGTACATCCTCACTTGCTTCATCAAAGGTAGTAAGCTTCGCATTAATTTCAGGATTAATCTCAGCAATGATAGTCTCGAAATCCAAAAGAAGAATAATCTTATCAGCCTTCTTGCTGTTTAAATTCTCCTTCATCTTCACGATACCTACAACTCTGGACTGATCGCCTACTTCTGGCGCTGGCTCCATGTTCTTCCAGGAAATACGATGAATACGAGATACGCTATCTACTAAAAAGCCGATATTATAATTGTTGATCTCTGTTACAATGATATTTCTTGACTCTGCACCTGTCTGTACATTGAGGCAACGAGGCAGATTTACTAAAGGAATAGCCTTGCCACGCAATGTAAACAAACCATCTACATAAGGATGAGCCTGTGGCATTTCAGTAACCGGTGCTCTGGTAATTACTTCTCTTACCTTCGCTACATTAATACCATAATGAACAGTACCTATGGTAAATTCAACTATCTCGAACTCATTGGTACCAGTTTCCAGCAGTATACCTTTCTTTTCTTCTACTGCCATTACATCGCCCCCATTTTTTATTTCTGCCAGCACAAACGTGCTTCCCTAAAATGACGTATTTATTCACTTAAATATAGTATTCGTTGTAAATGAAAAAAATCCTGCTAATAACAAAAATTTATTTCAGATATGTCCAGCCGTCCTTCTGCTCAATCAGACCATCCTTCATAAGATGCCCTAATGCCCTCTTAAATGCACCCTTACTGATTTTAAATTTTCCCTTGATAATATCTGGAGAGGTAGTATCACTGTACGGCATCTTGCCATCGTGCTGCTGAAGGAGCATTAAAATACGCTCAGAATCCGTCACTATAGCCTTTTCCTTAATTTCCCTAAAGGAGCCATTCAGTCTGCCATCGTCTCTGATGTAAGTGACACGGAAAGTTACAACCGCGCCAACTCTTGGTCTTTCCACTATCTCTTTATGTGGAACAAAAGCAATATAACGCTCATCAGTAAAGATAAATGCACCAGCTTCAGTTATATTATAGACGGAGCCATTCAGCATGGTACCGATTTTCACATCATCAGCAGGCTTGGAGGAACGTCTCAGCTCATCCTCTACCTCCATGGTAACAGCCAGTCTGCCAGATTTGTCGGTATAAAGCTTGCCCCATACCACTTCGCCTACCTGTGGCTTGCCACGCATACCAGCAAAAGGCATAAAAATACCGCGTTCTGCGCCTACATCAAGAAAGGCACCATCCTTGCTGACATTTACTACCTTCAGTCGGGCAATCTGTCCTTCTCTCATTTTTGGCACACGCATGCTGGCCGCCAGCTTTCTGCTAGGATCAAGATAGAGAAATACCTTTACCATATCACCAATTTCCAAACTGCCAGTCATCTGATGCTGATGAAGAAGTATATCATCACGGGTATCACCAGTACCGCCATCAAGAAACACGCCAAATTCTGCCTTACGGACAACCTTCAGCTCCTCTACGGTGCTGGGACTGTATTTATTATACCCCATCTCAGTCCTCCGGTACGTAAGTAGTCAGGTCAGCGTCGCCCCATAACTGCTCAAGTGCATAATATTCACGGGCATCCTGCTGGAATACATGAAGAACTACATCGCCGTAGTCAAGAAGTACCCACTCTGCCTCGCGGTAGCCTTCCTTACGCAAAAATTCCATGCCCTCCTGCTCACGAAGAACATCCTCTACATTATCAGCAATTGCTCTTACCTGAGTGGTGCTGCTAGCGCTGCAAACCACGAAATAATCAGTTGCAGTAGTCAGTCCCTCCATATTCATCATTACTACGTCACGAGCCTTCTTATCATCGGAAGCCTTCGCTATCAGCTTTGCTAATTCTAAGCTATTTTTTACCAATTAAACCAGCCTTCTTTCTTTTCATCCTTCTTTTCCTGCTCCGGTACTACTGGTGGCGGGAAAAGCTCATTTATTTTTTCGTCAGTCTTTCCTTTATCATAAATCCAGGCACCACTGCCATCAGCAGCCAACTGTCCTGGCACAGTCACAGCAACAAGCTCTGAGGTATCTATTTTACTTAAAACACTGACAATTTCCGCAGTATCATAGACCTCTGCTGTAGATTCTATCTTTGAATTTACCAGCTCAATTATCTGAGGAAGTTTCGCTAATACATCTGGAGAAGCGACCTTTTCATACAAAGCCTTCAAAAACAGCTGATGTCTGTACAAACGTCCCACGCTTCCTAACTCGTCATTGCGGTAGCGCAGGTACAGCTGTGCCATCTGACCATCCATATGCTGTAAGCCTTTATTTATATGAATATGCAAGTCACCCTCGGCATCCTCATAATTCATGTCATTTTCTACATAAATATCAATGCCGTCAATAGAATCCACTATCTCAGCCAATACAGCTGGAGATAATACAGCATAGTGATGAAGGGTAATACCCAAAAGATTTGCAACACTCTGCTGAATAAGCTTAACACCGCCATAAAAATATGCATTGTTAAGAGCCTCTGGATTTGGACGTCCCGGAATCATTGTTACTGTATAGCGTGGAACAATGATAAACCTTACCTTGCCACTTTCCTTTTCCATGCTCATGACTACAATGCTATCTGCCTGCGGACCGCTGTCCTCCCTGCCTTCATCAAGACCTACCAGAAGAACATTGGTATAGCCGTCAAAACGTGTATCATAGCTAGCCTGCCGAAGCGCCTTGCGCTGAAGGTATCCATCATAAATTTCCTTCTGATTGGCATAAAACTCACTGCCCCAGCCATAAATCTGAATGGAAATCCAGCCCAAAATAGCAATAACTATAGAACCAACCACCATACCTGCCAGCAGTCTGAAAAACATCTTTATCCGGCGTTGGCGTTTCATGGCACGTTTTCGTCTGATATTGTCTCTTGCGATGCCCATTGCCTCAGCCACCTCTACTAATAAAAATCAATCATTCAGGAGAATTTCGTTGTACGCTGTTACTGTATCAGGATGTACATAACTGCCCTTCTGCGCTACAAAAATTATTGATTGGCGAAGTCCCTCTAAAAGCATTTCATCAAGTGAAACTGTTCTTGATAATCTTCTCAGTTCCTCAGCCTCTAGATAATCCCTATTAGGCTCAATCATATCCGCAAAATACACTATCTTATCAAGGTCAGTCATCTTACTTCCTCCGACAGTATGGCGGTAAATAGCCTGCTTTATCTCAGAATCAGCTATGCCATATTCTTCCTCAACAAGATAAGAACCTATATAAGCATGCAATAATAATGGCATTTCCTTTTCTATATCACCATAGGAAATACCTCTTTTATCTGCTTCTTCCTTCAAATCATCATTTTTGTACTGACGGGCACAATCATGGAGAAGACCGGCAACTCTAGCTTTTTCTACATCCACGCCAAACCTCTCAGCTAAAAATACCGCTGTCTCTGACACACCTACAGAATGACGGTAACGGCTTGGCTTCAATCTGCTTTCCAGCTTTGATTGCATATCTGCAAAATTCACAAAAAGTCCCTCCTGTCAAAATAGACTCTATCTATGATAGTATATCACATTTAATCATTTCAAGCAACTATAAAAAACAGAAAAAAAACATCGCCTGAACAAAACGCTCAGACGATGCGTAATTTCATGTAAAATATTAGCGGTTCAGCATAGCCATCATGGTACCAGCCGCAACAGCAGTACCGATAACGCCGGATACGTTAGGGCCCATAGCATGCATCAGCAGGAAGTTTGCTGGATTTGCCTTGGAACCAACCATCTGAGATACACGAGCCGCCATTGGAACTGCAGATACACCAGCAGAACCAATCAGTGGATTAATTTTACCGCCGGACATCTTGCACATAATCTTGCCGAGAATCAGACCAGCTGCAGTACCGCCTGCGAAAGCCAGCAGACCTAAGAGGATAATCTCAACAGTCTGAATGGTCAGGAAGGCATCAGCGTTCATGGTCATACCAGTACCAAGTGCCAGGAAGATGGTAACGATGTTGCACAGTGCATTCTGAGCAGTATCAGAAAGACGGTCAGTAACACCGGACTCACGGAACAGATTACCTAACATCAGCATACTGATAAGGGAAGCAACTGGTGGCAGAAGCAGGGAAATGAGAATAGCCGCTGCAACTGGGAATACCAGACGCTCGAACTTAGTAACCTCACGAAGCTGCTCCATAACGATGGAACGCTCCTCCTTAGTAGTGAGTGCAGTCATAATAGGTGGCTGAATCAGTGGAACTAAGGACATGTAGGAATAAGCAGCAACCGCAATAGCACCTAAGAGCTGTGGAGCCATCTTGGAAGCCATGTAAATAGCGGTAGGACCATCAGCGCCACCGATAATACCGATAGCGGAAGCTTCCTGAGCAGAGAAGCCCAGAGCCATAGCACCAGCCAGAGAGATGAATACACCAAACTGAGCTGCTGCACCTAAGAATAAGGTATTAGGATTTGCTAAGAGAGGACCGAAGTCAGTCATAGCACCAACACCTAAGAAAATCAGTGGAGGGAAAATCTCATACTTGATACCATAGCTGATAAGCTGCATAGCACCTGGCTCCTCCATAAAACCAGTGCATGGGAAATTAGCAATAATACAGCCAAACGCAATAGGAGTCAGCAGTAATGGCTCAAACTCCTTCACGATAGCCATGTAGAGTAAAACCGCACCAACGAGAATCATAACCAGATTACCGCCAGAGAAAGCAGCAAAGCCACTGTCTGCCCATACGGAACTCAGGGAAATCATAAATGCATCAAAAACGCCCATTATTATCTTTGCTCCTTTCTATTATAATTTTTTGGAAACGCCTTCGTTACGGCCAGCGCCCTTCCAGCCAACACGGTCAACTGGACGGATAGACTTGACCTGAGAGAAGCCAACACCGTAAGCCGCTAAAGCACCAGCAATAGCTGCTACAACCTCAGGACTGATACCTGGCTCAACAACTGGTGCAGGTGCCGCTACTGGAGCAGGTGCAGGAGCTGGAGCTGCCTTTGGAGGTTCAGGCTTCTTGAATGTAGGATCAATAGCATGCAGGACACGCAGGAAAACATTCAGTATAGCCAGAACTGCAAATACAATCGTCATGTTTATGAGCATGATGACTATTGGATTTTCTGTCATTCTTCACACCTCTTATAATTTATTTATAATTCCGCTAAACACATATTATTGTTATAGCGTGATTAAAACACAATATATATTATATCAAATTGTGTCAAGAGTTTAAAGCATTTTTTAATTATGTTAACTATAACTTTAGGTTATAACTCATTAGATTAATTACTAAAAACTATATTTTCCCGTTTTTTTACAGAAAATAAATACATTATTCTTTATTTATTAACCATTTCTTTGATATGCTCTAAATAAATTTTACGGAATTCTGCCTTTTCACCTAAACCACTTGTATTACAGCGTACCTCAATACCCATAGCTTCAAGACAGCTTTTCCATGATTCCGGCTCATCACCAGCCATATCCACAGTTGCATGTTCGCCACCACAGAGAAGAAGCGGGCAGAGATAAACCTTCTTTGTGCCTCTTTCCTTCAAGCGTGCCATAACATCGTTTTTATTCGGATGGTCATTTGCCTCCACTACGCCAATGCTGACAGGAAGTCCCTTGCTGTCAATAGCCTGCTGAAGCCACTCATACACGACATTGTGAATGTTTGGTGAACCATGTCCCATCATGACAAGTTCCTCACCGTCAGCAAGCTCATTCATAGGCAGTAGCATGTCCATTACAGAAAAATAATCTTCATAACCATTTGCAAACAGGGCTGGCTTTCCAAGCTGTAAAGATTTAAACCGCCCCTTGAAGCTTTCTGTCTCAGGAATTATTTTCTTCAAAAATTCCTCTCCCTGAGTAAGATGTGTTGGCTGGACAATCACTTCCTCCACGCCATCAGCCAAAAGCTCCTCTAATGCTTCACTGATTGATTTTTTCATTACGCCCAGCTTAGCAAGCTTCTTTCTAAGAAAAACTGCCGTCCATGCCTCTGCTGCGATATAATCAGGAAATGACCTTTTTACATCAGCCACGATGGTATCAATGCACTTTTCCTTAGCCTCTACATTCCCCACGCCAAAACTTGCTAACAAAATTGCTTTTTTCATTTTCATCTCTCCGCTTTTTATTTTATTTCAGCGAAAAAAGGGAACCGTAGCCAACCTACAGCTCCCTGCATTACTCATATTAACCGCTATATATCTACGGCTTTCTTTATTTACGGATATGACCGCCCTGTTCCTTTACTACAACATCAGCAATAATCTGACACAGGGACTCAAGCTGACCCTGGTCTGGACCTTCTGCCATAACGCGGATAAGAGGCTCAGTACCAGAAGGACGAACCAGCACACGGCCCTCCTTGCCCAGTTCAGCCTCAGCAGCAGCAATAGCCGCACTAATTTTTTCGTTGCTCTCCCAGCCATTCTTGGTGTCAACTACTACATTCACCAAAAGCTGTGGATAACTTGTCATGAGGTCATTCAGCTCAGAAGGCTTCTTACCGCTGTTTACTACAGCAGACAATACCTGCAATGCAGTGATAGGACCATCACCAGTGGTAGCAAACTCACTGAAAATAACATGACCTGACTGCTCACCGCCTAAAACGTAGCCATTTGCCAGCATGTTCTCAAGTACATAGCGGTCGCCAACCTTAGTGATTTCCGCACGTCCGCCAAATTCCTCAACAGCCTTATGGAAGCCGATATTTGCCATTACGGTGGTAACGATAGCATTATCCTTCAGACGGCCCTGACGAATCATATCCTGAGCGCAGATAACAAGAATATGGTCGCCATCAATGACGTTGCCCTTCTCATCAACACACAGACAGCGGTCAGCATCGCCATCATGAGCAATACCAAAATCAGCCTTATGCTCAATAACAGCCTCCTGCAGCTTATCCATATGGGTAGAACCGCAGTTGTAATTAATGTTTATTCCATCTGGCTTGTCATTTAACACAATAACGTCTGCACCAAGCTGTTCAAGAACTACTGGCATAACCTCATAGGCCGCACCATTAGAGCAGTCAAGCACAATCTTCATGCCATCTAACCTTACCTTGCAGGTGGACAAAACGTAATCAATATACTCAGTCACTAAATCATGACGATATTCCAAAGTACCAATAGCCGCACCAGTAGGACGGTTCATCTGCTCACCGCGCTCAATAGCACGAACTATACCTTCAATTTCATCCTCTACACTGTCAGGCAGTTTGTAACCGTCACCGCCGAAGAACTTAATACCATTATCCTGGAAAGGATTATGAGATGCAGAAATAACGATACCAGCGGTAGCATTATGCTTCTTAACCAAGTATGCAATAGCAGGAGTTGGCAGTACACCACAGCAGATAATATGACCGCCAGCGGAAATTATACCAGAAACCAAAGCCGCCTCAAACATGGTACCAGAAATTCTAGTATCACGGCCAATCATAATAACAGGTGCATCTTCACTCTTCTCACCAAAATAAAGAGCAGCCGCACGAGCCAAACGATAAGCCAGCTCAGGAGTTAATTCCACATTTGCTTCACCGCGAACACCATCAGTACCAAATAATCTTGACATTATTGAATTCCTCCAAATATGTTCTATTTCAAAATATGTACTTCTATATTTTACCTTTTTTTAAAAAAAAAGCAAGTACTTTTTATTCGGCTTCACCTAAAAATGCTTTTGCTGAATTTACGCCATCGAGAGCGGCACTCATGATACCGCCTGCATAACCTGCACCTTCACCCATTGGATAAAAGCCTGCAACCGCCTCAGACTGGTAGGTTTCCCTATTGCGGACTATACGGCAGGGAGCCGATGACCTTGTTTCTACGCCAGTCATAACCGCCCCTTCATGAGCATATCCCTTAATTTTTCTGTCAAAATATGGCAGGGCATCACTAAGCATAGACGTAACAAAAGCAGGCAGGCATTTATGTAAATCCACCGCACTTACGCCCGGCATATAGCTTGGCTTTGTCAGGAACGCTGTCGAACCAGACCTGCCCTTTAGAAAATCGCCTACCGTCTGCACAGGAGCCTTATAATCACCGCCAGCTAATTCAAATGCCTTTTGCTCCCATTGACGCTGAAAAGCTATACCGCCTAAGACCTCATTGCCGAAATCCTCTGTACGCACCGTTACGAGAAGTGCAGAGTTCGCTACGCCGGAATCACGCTTATAGTTGCTCATACCGTTGCAGACAACTCCACCTGTCTCTGAAGCCGCCGCTACCACCTGACCGCCCGGACACATGCAGAAGGAATAACAGCCTCTGTTCTGCTGACGGTCGTTATAGGTAAGTGAATAATCCGCCACAGGAAGCAGTGGATTTCCAACATCATCACCATACTGAGCCTTATCAATAAATTCCTGTGGATGCTCAATGCGCACACCGATAGCAAATGGCTTTGGCTCCATGATAAGGCCGGCATTTTTCAGCATGAGATAGGTATCGCGCGCAGAATGTCCTATACCGAAGAAAGCTGTTTCCGTTGGAATGCGTTCCTCACCATTGACAATAACCGCCTGTAGCTTGCCGCCACTGACCTCAATCCCTGTTACCTTATTTTCAAAGCGCACTTTTCCACCAAGACGGATTATCTCCATGCGTATATTCTTCACAATATTTCTCAGCAAATCCGTACCGATATGTGGCTTATGGAGATAGAGAATATCCTCTGGCGCACCTGCCTTTACAAATTCTGCCAAAACCTGTCCCATGAGAGGATCGTTGACACGGGTAGTAAGCTTGCCATCAGAAAAGGTACCTGCACCGCCTTCACCAAACTGCACATTAGAGCGAGGGTCAAAGCCGTTACCGCACCAAAACTTGTTAATATCCGCATGACGGCTGTCTACATCCCTGCCTCTTTCCAAAACAAGAGGGCAAAGGCCATTTCTCGCCAGCGTAAGAGCCGCAAACATACCAGCAGGACCAAACCCCACTACCACCGGCGGATTATCACCCTTTTTACTGCTCACTCCGCCAGCAATACCAGCAGAAAAGTCTATTTTTTCTACCTGATAAATACTCTTGTCCTTTTTAAAGCGGTTCAAGACCTTCTTTTCCATTTTTTCGTCTGTCAATTCTACATCGAGAATGTAAACAAACCTGATGGGTGCACCCTTATAACGTCTGGCATCTACAGCCTTACGCACAACAACCACCCCAGCAATAAACTGAGGTGGCAGTTCAAGACGTTTAGCTGCCAGATTTTCCAATGAAGCCTTATCGTCAAAGGTAACATTAAAATTCTGTAGCCTAATCATATTTTTTCTCCAATCTTACACTAATCACTATATACTATTCACTACTGACTAAACACTAATCACTACTTTTTGCTGACGTTTATATTTATCTTTACTGTACCATTTTCTGCCTTAATGCCAGCTGGCAAATTCAAATCAACATCCAAAGAACAGCTTTCCTTGATAGTTCCTAAATCAATAGGCATGGAATTTATAGCCGTCACCTTATCCAAATCAGTAGGCTCACCCGAAACCTCTATCTTAGCAGGCTCTATCTTTATTCCATCAAGCTTTAAATCAGGTGGCAGTTCACCGTTTGCCACTGGATGAAGGGTTACAGTCTTCTTGGAAATCATCTTTTCCAAATCTACGGTTACGCCTACACTGCTATCCTCCAGAGTAACTCCCTCCACTGCAAGTCCATCACTGTTTACAGGATGCAGGGAAACCGTTGTCCTGAAGTCTGACTTCTCTCCTGTAACATCTACAGCGCCTACCAAGTGGTCTACGTTATTAAGTATGGAGCTAGGGCCTTTTATATACATATGCGTCTTTTCTGACCTAATGTTTTTCAGTACCATGTTATCTGCGATATTGCCAGTAGAAGTGATACGTATTGATACATCACGGGTAATAATAGGCTCTAAAATTACATTGATGTATTCACTTGATAAGCTTACTACCTCATAGCCATTAGGAACATGTGCCTGTACCTTAACAGTATTCATGCCCTCTTTGGCATTGCTCAAATCTATATATGCATAGAAATCATCAGGATTATAAGAAGCCATCTGTGAGCGTGGTGCCCTTACCTTCATTTTCAGCCACTTATCGTCATCATTTATGATAACACGGTAATCCTCTGATTCATTCTGGATAGCCAGAGCCACCTTCATAGTGTTATTGACCGCTGGATTCTGCTCATTCATTACAAAAACCCACAAAACCACCGCCGCAAACACCGATAATATTTTAGCTGGTAAATTATTTTTCAGCAAAGAACTTATCTGATTCATTTCTCCTTCCTCCAATTCGTAAAGTATTCCTTTACATCCTTAAGCTGGACACCAGGCTTTTCTGTAGTGAAAATTGGAAGCAGTCTTCTCTTCAGGCCATCAGCATCCAAGTCACGAATGATATGACCATTATCCGCTACGGAAATGATGCCTGTCTCCTCACTGACAACCAGCACGAGTGCATCACACTGCTCTGAAAGTCCAATAGCCGCACGATGACGTGTACCAAGCTCTGTGCTTAAATTACGGCTCTCTGTCAACGGAAGAAGGCAAGCCGCCGCAACAAGACGCTTGCCACGAATAACAGCAGCACCATCATGAAGCGGTGTATTCGGAATAAAAACATTCATCAATAATTCATAGCTGACTTCACCATCAATGGAAATACCAGTAGCACTGATATCATTAAGACCCATTTCACGCTCAAATACCATCAGCGCACCAATTTTCTTTTTGGACAGCTGGGACGCAGTTTTAGTAATTTCCTTTATCATCTGATCAGCTTCTTCATCGTTCATATGGACCACAGGACCAAGAAAACGACCCTGACCTATATGCTCCAATCCTCGGCGCAGCTCTGGCTGGAATACGATAGGCAATGCCACAAAGAGGAATGCCAATGCCTTCTGCAAAATCCAAAAGAATGCATGCAATTCTAAAAAATTACACACAATGGTAAGAACCATCAAAATGATAAGTCCCTTTACCAATGTGATAGCTCTCGTATCCTGGAGCATCTCATATATCTTATAAAAAATCACAGCAACAATAAGAATATCTATTATATCCAAAATTCCTACTGTAGACAATATGCCATGCAACTGAAAAGATACAGGATTTTGGAAACTTTCAAGAAATTCATTCATACAGCCAACACCTCAAAATAAAATGACAAATTCACCTATATATTTCATTCTCTAATAAATTTGAAAATCCTTTATTTTTCTTATAATTTTCTAAATTTATTTTTTCAAACCAAAAAAAGTCGCAGTATCAGCATAAACCAATACTACGACGATATTTTAAGTGGTATTTATGAAAATTTCATTAAAACTTCATTAAAATTTATCTAAAATTAATACTCACCAGCTACATCGATGAAACCATAGGTATCCTCTACCTCACCAGTGTGCAGGCCGTCAATGAAGTCGTACATCTTCTGAGCGAATGGGCCAATCTTGCCGCCGCCGATAACCATATCCTGTCCAGCAACACCCAGTACGCCTACTGGAGAAATAACTGCTGCAGTACCGGAACCGAAGATTTCCTCTAAGCTGCCATCCTTGTAAGCACCAACCAGCTCATCAACGCTGATAGGACGCTCCTCAACCTCTACGCCCCAGCTCTTAGCAATCTGGAGAACGGTACGGCGGGTAATACCATCAAGAATAGTACCGTCTAAGTTTGGAGTAACTATCTTACCGCCAATCTTAAAGAGGATATTCATGGAACCAACCTCACCGATGTACTTACGCTCTACGCCATCAAGCCACAGAGTCTGGTCATAGCCCTTCTGATGAGCAACAAGACCTGCATGGAGAGAAGCTGCATAGTTTGCAGGAGTCTTAGCCGCACCAAGACCACCGCGAACTGCACGTACATAAGTGTCCTCTACCATAATCTTAACAGGTGCAAAGCCATGAGCATAGTAAGCAGCAACTGGAGAAAGAATAATCATCAGCTTGTAGCACTTACTTACGCTTACGCCTAAGAATGGATCATTAGCAAAGATGAAAGGACGGATGTACAGGCTCTGACCTGCACCATCAGGAATCCAGTCCTTCTCAATGTCAATTAACTGCATGAGACCATCATAAACGAGCTTCTCATCCACCTCTGGAATATCCAAAATCTTAGCGGACTTGTTGAGACGTGCAATATGGTCCTTAGCACGGAATACAACAGCCTTGCCGCCCTTGTAGCGGTATGCCTTGCAGCCCTCGAAAATAGCCTGGCCATAGTGCAGAGTGGTGTTAGCAGGGCTAACCTTAATATCCTCATAAGGAACAATGCGAGGGTCAAACCAGCCCTTGCCTTCCTCATAATCCATTACAAACATGTGGTCAGTGAAATGAGTACCAAAACCAATTTTGGAAACATCTGGCTTTTCCTTTAAGGAAGCAGCCTTTACAACTTTGATTTCTGACATAAAAAGCATCCCCTTGTATATTTTGTAAACCTGTAAACTTTTGGATTGTTACACAGGAAGTATTATAACACATTCATTCAAGAAAAACAATTCCTAAGCGTATAAAAAAATTGATTTTCTTCCTGCAAGGGGACACCTTATCATTATTCAGTTTTATTCTTCTCGTACAGTAAACACTAATTCATGCTGGGCAATGGCTTCAGCAGTTCGGGAAAAGAATAGCACACCATCACATGGGGAAAGTATTTCCTCCAAAACCTCTGCCTCATAAGGGTCAATAATAATTCCTAACACCTGTCCCTTATTTACTCTGTCGCCCGGCTTTATCATTTTATGTAAAAGGCCAGCGTTCTGGGTCTGTACCTTCTTCATCTCGCCTTCGCCTACATGAACGGTAGGTACACCATCAGAAACAGCCGCTTCCTCGCTTATTACACCTCGTTTTATTAAGAAACGGATAATGGCATCCACAGAAGCATTTGCCTGATTCATATCCACAAGACTTGTACTGCCAGAATATACGGAAAAAGCCGTAGTATTAAATACCTGCCAGTTATAATTTAGTGTGGTGGTATCTATTGGCTGTGGCTGACGGACTACCATGTAGGAAAGACCGAAATCATCCGCTACGCTGTGATCCTGAAAACCGCTTTCAATAGCTCTTACATGAGGAACGAAATCACCGCAGAGGTAATAGCTTGCCAGCTGAATACCATACTGATAGTCCTTAACAGTAGAGAAAATACTGTCTGCCAGACGCTGAGTTGTTTCACCAAGATTATAGCCTGGGAACATTCTGTTTATATCTGTGTTATCCACAGGGAAGAAACGTCTGCCTACATTCATTGAGAACTGGCTGGCACTAGGAATTACTACGATACCAGAATCAGCCTTGATAAAGCACTGTTCCTCTAATGCCTTTAATCTCTTTACCAGCATGGCGCATACACACATCTGCTGATACTCATCACCACGCATGGAGCCAACCACTGCTACCGTCTTTTCCTTGCCACCGAAATAATAGCCGTATACAGGTATTTTCTGACGATAAGGGAGCGCGGAAAAAGTATAAATTACCTTCTTATTCATTCTTCAGCACCTCCCAAAACTCTGGCAATAAGAGAACCACTGTACACAACAGGATATTCTCTCAAGGTAAACAGCAGTCCGGTAATCGGACTTCTTAATTCCTCGCGGATAATGCCAGTCAGAGGGTCAGCTACATAGCCGAGAATTTCTCCTTCCTCTACCTGAGAGCCATGCTCCTTTTCCGGCATGAAAATACCAGACTGATTAGCATTGACATAGCCAACGAAGCCATCACTGCTGATAATTGGCGGATAAACTGGCTGTAATGGCTCATGAAGCATTCCCATGTGAGTCATAGTAGCAAGAATACCAGCTACCAGCTTATCGCCATAGGACTTAGTAAGGCGCATACCAACGCCCATTTCTACTACCAGACATGGAGTACCTGTACTGTTTAAGCTCCACGCCAAGGTACTTTCCAAAACAGTTGCGGCACTGTGTACCCAAATCAAATCCATATTGAGATGAACCGCCATTGGCACAAGCTTATCAGCTGTCTTTTCATTTATGCGAATCTGAGGTATTTCCTTCAAAAAGATATTACTTGCATGAATATCTATTGCTAAATCCGCCCCTGAAATATCCTCCACAATCTTTTTTGCTATATACTCATTAGCAGAAGATTCTGTATTGCCAGGGAAAATGCGATTCATATCAAGGTCAAAGCCCGGCAGGCCTCTCTCAATGGTACTTACACCGAGAGAATTTAAGGAAGGATAAATATCCACTACACCTCTTAGCTTATGAATACGCTTCTTCAGATAACGTCCCAGCTTCCATGCCACATACTGACCTTCAAGCTCATCACCATGGGTACCAGTAATTATGCAGATACGTGGGCCTTCGCCACAGTCACCTACAATATGATTTTTTTGAATTATGAGGTCCTCGCCAACTGGAAGCCTGACACTCACTACATCCTGTATCATTTGAAATTAACACCTCGAAAAATTTATTGATTAAACCTATCCTGAACTTCCATCCACGTAGTCTGAGTCTGATTGGTATTGCCAAAGAAAAGACCACGCTCAATAGGGCAGTCATTGTAATCACGACCGTAGCACAAGGTTATGTACCCTTCATCAACAAGCTTGTTTCTGGTAGGGTCAAAGCCGTACCACAGACCATCATGCCAAATCTCTGCCCAGGCATGACTGGCACCATCGCCCTCTGGAAGACCGCTGACATAACGAGCAGGAATCCCCAAAAGCCTTGCCATGGAAAGAAATACATGAGCATAATCCTGACAGACGCCCTTGCCCTGACTGAAAGCCTCCTCCGCAGAAGTCCCCACATGAGTGGCTCCCGGAACATACTCAAAATAGTCATAAAGAGCCTCGCTGACAATCCTCGCCTTCTCATGATTACCCAACTCGTCATTTAATGGAAGATTATTCAGAAATACTTTCATTCCCTCAGCAGGCTTAGTAAGACCGGAAAAATACTTGTAGCATGGCATATAGTCCACAGGAGTTTTTTCCCTGTCATCACGGCGTATCCTGCCTACGATACCATACTGAAAATATTTATGAGGCCCTGCAATACGGCCATTATATGTACGATTGCCAAAACTGTCCATACCAAAGGAACCGCCACCAGTAGCAGGAAAAATATTCAGAGAAAAATTCAATACCTGCTGATGTGGCAAATGATGGGGAATACATCTGAGCATGTAATCATGCTCCTTCACCATAGCTGTGAACTCCACTTTGTTTTCAAATTTAAAAGTAAGGTCACGCATGAAAAGCCCCCTTTTTGAAAAAACATTTTAAAGCGTAAAGAGATTTTCCACTGCTACGAGGAAATCCTCCTTAGAAATTGCATCTGTAGGATTTTTGCCTTCAAATATTCTCTGCTGGCGAATTATGCTCTGAAGCTGTAAAGCACCAACCTGAAGTCCAGTACGTGGAATGCGTTTTAAAAGCTTATCTACTTCAACAGGAATTACATCCTCCATATAGCCCACGCGGAGACAGAAACTCAAACGCTCCACATTGGCACCGCACTTGATGATGTTTCTTACATTTTCATCAGAAATATAAGAATCGTAACAGCCACGGAAAGCCATCATGTTGTCGAGAACATCCTGCAAGCCAAGACCAATTGCCTTACTGTCAGGAAGTGACATTTCATCCAGTGAATAAACTGCCATCTGCAAATAAGCCAAGGTACGGCTTCCAATAGTCTCTCTTAATACCATGCCATTTCCCAAAGCCTGCTCTGCAGAACTGCGGATAGAGCAATAATCCTCTACATCAAAGATATAGCGATTAAAGAAATCGTCCATATTTTCATAATGGTTTTCAATACCCAAATCACGGCAATACTTATCGTAATCAAAGGTATCTACATCAATCACCATATCATAGCTCTGCATCATATACTGCAAGGTGAGAGCCACTCTTTCATAATATCTGCCCAGCCAAAAAAGGCGGTTTGTTTTATTTATTGACACGTAATCCATGTATCCTTAAAGCCTCCTCCTTGTGATGAGTTTACAACGAAACTGTTAGGGTTGCGGGAAAATCTAGTCAAGCCACTTGGCCATACCTGAGTCTTACTGCCACTTAATACGAAAGCACGTAAATCCGCCTTTCTCATGACAGTGGTATCGCCCTCCACAATAGGTAAATCCTGGAAATCAATTACTTCCTGAGAAATGAAACGGCGAGGTTCGTTGATGATAGTCTTCTTCAAATCCTCAAGCTTCTCTGCTGTAAGGTCACGGCCAAAGATAACACCATAACCGCCAGCCTCCGCTACATCCTTGATAACAAGACGATTTATATTATCCAGAGTGTACTTCATATCCTCCTCATAGAAAGGCAGGAAGGTAGGTGCATTCTTCAGGATTGGTTCCTGATCAAGATAATACTTAATCATCTTAGGCACGAAGTAATAAATACCCTTATCATCAGCAACACCATTACCAGGAGCATTAACAATAGCTACGTTACCAGTACGGTAAGCCTCCATGATATTAGGAATACCGATGAGTGAGGATGGGTCAAAGCAGAGAGGGTCAAGATATTCATCACTTATACGGCGATATACAGCACCAACTCTTACAGTACCATGATTGCCTCTGTAATAGAGATTATCGTTTTCTACAAAGAGGTCATTGGACTCTGCCAAAACCACGCCAGCCTGCTCAGCTAAGAAAGAATGCTCAAAGTAAGCCGCATTGTATCTGCCCGGAGTAAAGATAACATTGATACCGCCAGTATTGACATTATCCATTGTTTCTTTAAGGAGAGTTCCATAATTTCTGTTATCCAGTATATTGTTTCTCCTAAAGGTATCAGGACTGCAACGACGGCAAAGTGAACGGGCAATTAAAGGATAGGACGCACCGGAAGGAATACGGAGATTATCCTCTAATATGTACCATACGCCATCCTTGCCAAGAACTAAGTCAATACCGGAAATATGGCTGTAAATAGCCTTTGGTGGTGTAAAACCCTCACACTGAGCAAGATAGCCAGGAGAACGGTAAACAAATTCCTCCGGTACAACACCATCTTTTATTATTTTCTTTTCATTATAAATATCTGCCAAAAACATATTCAACGCATCAACACGCTGAATAAGACCCTTTTCTAAAATTTCATAATCCTTTCCATCTATAATCCTTGGAATAGGGTCATAAGGAAAAAGCCTTTCTTTGAAGATTCCATTTTTGTAAATACCAAACTTTACGCCATAACGGGCCATCTGCCTGTTAATCTGCTCCTTATGGATAAGTAAGTCATCCATACAATCACGCTCCTAACACACACATTAGTCACTTCAAGTTCTGATTTCTGTAGGAAAATAAAAAAGAACAGGCAAACATGGCTAATTAAGACCACGTTGTCCTGTCCTGTGCATTTAAGTTTAATAATTTAATCCAGTAAATTTACCTTTATGATAATATTTTAGTATAAGACTTTTGTCTTGTCAATACGCTGAACTAATGTATTCATGTATACGATACCTCAAATTAACGTATCACTAATTCCTTTATAGCAAGTGGTATTCTTTCTATTATATCTGTTGCTACTAATCCATGACCTAAATCATCATCTGCCAAATCGCCTGCTCTGCTATGAATATAAAGTCCGGCTAATGGTGCCATTCCTTCCACTGTCTGCTTATACAATCCGCCTATTGTGCCTGCCAATACATCACCACAGCCTGCTGTTGCCATGCTTGAATTTCCTGTAGTGGCTGCGTATGCCTGACCATCAGGATAAACTGCTATTGTACATTCACTTTTAGCTACTATTACGGCATTAAATTCCTCAGCAGCTTCTCTTGTTATTTCCAAAAGATTTTCTCTCAGCTCACCTACTGTCTTTCCCAATAAGGTAGCTAATTCCCCCAAATGAGGTGTCAGTATCGGAATATATTTACAATCTGCCAAAAGCTCGCCCTGCCCTCTAAAGGCATACAAGGCATCTGCATCTATGAGAAGCGGTATTTCTGCCTTTTTTACAAATTCCCGGACCATTTTCTGAGTTTCCTCATGTCTGCCAATACCAGGGCCAATTACCGCCATATGATAATCCCTGCTTACTTCCAAAAGCTTATCCAATGCTTCTAACCCCAGCACGCCCTTTTCACATTCCGGCATAGGAAGAGTCATTACCTCTGTCAGCTTCACCTCTAAAATATCATTGAGACTTTCTGCTGCCGCCAAAGTAACTATACCTGCACCGGAGCGAAGTGCCGCCATTGAGGTCATGCTTGGTGCTCCTGTCATGCCTGTCGAACCGCCGATTACTAATATCCTGCCACATGTTCCCTTATGAACATCCATCGCTCTTGGAATTAATAAGGTCTTTGCCATTTCCTTGTCCACTAATTCCTGCTGAATATCCTCATCATCAAGAAGTACCTGTGGAATGCCAATGCCATCTACTGTCAGCTTGCCTACGTTTACCGCCCCCGGGCTAAAGAGAGTACCCCATTTGGGCAGTCCTAAGGTCACTGTAGCGGCCGCCTGAATAGCTGTTCCCATAATCTGACCTGTATCTGCATCTACACCACTAGGAACATCTATTGCTAAAATCGGCAGACCACTGTCATTTGCCATATCAATGAGCCTTTGCGTAGTTTCCCTTAATTCGCCCTTAAAGCCAGTTCCCATGATACCGTCTAAAATTCCATCTGAATACTTCAAGACTACCTTAAGCTTTTCCCAGTCCTTTTGTGTACTTAAGAAATGAAGCTCTATCTCCATATTAGTGACGATATCGTAATTTATTTTAGCGGATGGTGTCAGCTTTTCCTGCTTGCCTAAAATAAAAATCTTAACCTTACTGCCAGCATTAGCCAAATGACGAGCCGCCGCCAACGCATCACCGCCATTGTTGCCAGTGCCTGCTAAAATACAGATACGCTTTCCCTTAAGACCGGACAGCATATCTTCCACACCGCGGGCAATTTCCCTGCTGGCGTTTTCCATAAGAACTATTTCTGGTACGCCAAAATCATTAATAGCTAATTTATCTATGTTTCGCATTTCCTGTGCCAAAGCCAGCTTCATATGTTTTCCCCCTCAAATTTACCTTTCCATTATACACTGTGCAGCAGCATATTCCTTACAATGACTTATGCTCACTAAACTGTTAATAACACCCATTTCGTTAGCTTTTTCCTTAAAAAATCCGTATAAATTCAGCTTTGGACAGCCTAATTCGTCATTTACTATTTCTATATCCGTCAGCTTTCCGTCTCTAAGCCCCGTTCCAAATGCTTTTAATACAGCCTCCTTCGCCGCAAAACGTCCTGCAAAGGATGCCGCCCCGCTATTTCCTCTGCCACCGCAATATTCCTGTTCCTTTTCTGTATATACTCTTTCCAAAAATTTCTGATTTTCAATTGCCTTTTTTATACGGCTGATTTCCACTATATCCGTACCCAGTCCGATAACTATGATAAACCGCTCCCTTCCTGAAAACAAAAGGAAGATGATACACTAAGGTACCACCTTCCACCATTTTAAAAATTATTTATTTGCCTACGGTCTGCATACCAGTATTCTCAATGTGATTAGAACGGATAATCATGACCTCAACTCGTCTGTTAGCCGCTCTGCCTGCATCGGTGTCGTTTGGTGCGACAGGACGGTACTCACTTGAGCCCAACGCACTAAATCTAGCTGGTGCCAGTCTTGCATCCTGAGCCATGATAAGCTTCATAAAGTTCAACGCTCTCATTGTACTGAGCTCCCAGTTGGAAGGGAACTGCGGTGTGCTGATTGGAACATTATCAGTATGACCTGATACCTGTACACGCTGAGACAGAGGTGCCAAAAGTGCACCAATTACCGGAGCAATCTTCTGAGACTCTGGCAAAAGGTCTGCTGAGCCTGATGGGAAAAGTGCATTTTCCTTAATACGGATCATGAGTCCATCTTCACTCAATTCTGTAGAAAGCTCACTCTCCAAATTGTTCTGATCGATGAATTCATCCATCTGCTTCTTGATATTAGTAAGCTGCTGATTTTCCTGCATGTATGCTTCTGCACCAGCATCTTCATCATTCATTAAATCACGGGAATTATTAGCCACTGGACCTGCCTGATTGAAGAATGATGGGCCACCTAAATTGAAGGCGGCAGAAAATGCCTGTGCCATCTGAGTCATCTTCGTTTCATCAGTCTGAGAAATAGCGAACAGACAGATAAACAGTGCCAGAAGCAGTGTCATAAGGTCGGAATAAGGCAGCAGCCACGCCTCAGACGCTTCTTCCTCATGAGGGGCGGGACGTTTCTTTCTAGCCATAAATTACTCCTCCTTATGCAATCCTTCACGGGCAGACTGAGGGATAAATACCATTAACTTAGCCTGAATAGCAGTAGGTGAGTCACCAGCCTGCAGGGAAAGGATACCTTCGATAATCATACGTTTCTGACCGATTTCCTGCTCAGACATAATCTTCAGCTTATTTGCGAAAGGCAGCCACAGAACGTAACCGGTGAAAATACCCAGAATTGTCGCAACGAACGCCGCAGCGATGGAGTGACCGAGCTTCTCAATATCGTTCAAGTTACCGAGCGCAGCAATCAGACCTACTACGGCACCAAGTACGCCCAGTGTAGGCGCATAGGTACCTGCCTGTGAGAACATGGAACGATTTTCTGCATGCCGAGCCTGAGTAATGGCAATTTCTGCTTCAAGTACGTCACCTACAAATTCCGGCTCCATACCATCAATAATCATGCCCAGACCAGTCTTCAGGAATGGGTCCTGAATATCCTGTACCTTAGACTCAAGTGCCAGAATACCTTCACGACGGGCAATCTTAGATAATTCAACGAACATTGTCAAAATCTCTGATGGCTCCTGTAATGCTGGCTTTTTGGTAGTCATCTTAATCAAGGTTGGGAAGTTTTTCATATGCTCCATACGGAAACCGATGAACAAACAGGAAATAGTACCACCCAAAATAATCAAGAATGCCGCTGGGTTTACCAATACTGAAATAGGCGCGCCCTTGATAACCATACCTACGAATACAGATATAATGCCCATGCCTATACCTACGACTGTCGATGTTTCCAAAACCGAATCCCCCTTATTCTTAACAAAATGAATTTGTTTTGTTTTCAATAGATAATGATATAGTTCTACCATCACACTATATTATTATAGCGCAAAACTTTCTCTTTCTCAATGGTAAAAACCGCTTAATTTTAATTTTTTTTATTTTTTTTTCAATTTTTTCAGTTCAAACCTAAAAAATGTGTTATAATGTAAATTAATAACAGTCATAAATAGTAATTATATTTCGTTTTACATTGGAGTGAATTGCCGTGGAACTTAGACAATTAGAGTATTTTCAGATGGTTGCCCGCTATCGCAACATCACCAGAGCAGCTACCCATCTCAACGTATCTCAGCCTAATATCACCGTATCAATCAAAAAACTGGAAAATGAATTAGGCGTTACACTTTTTGACCGTGGGCAGAAACATCTCACCCTGACACCAGAGGGAGAACTTTTCCTCAACCGTACCGCTTCTGCCATGAAGCAAATCAAGGATGCCATCAACGAGATTGATGATTACCGCGAACTGAAAAAGGGTTCTATCAGCATTGGTATTCCTTCTATGATAGGTTCCTTCTTATTCGACAAGATTTTTAGTGATTTTAAAAAATTATATCCATACATTGATGTGTATATTTACGAAGAAGGTTCTATGGCCATTCGTGGCATGCTGGAAAGGGATGAGCTTGACCTTGGTATAGTCATTCTCTCCAATGTTTCCAACAAATTGGAAAAACTTCCTATGGCAAGTGCTCAGGTAGTATGCTGTATGTCTGAAAACAATGCCTTGGCCCAAAAGCCATATCTTTCCATCAGTGATTTAGAAAATCAGAACCTCATCATGCTTAAGGAAGGTTCCTATCTCCGCAATGTAATGATGAATACCATTCACAAGGCTGGTATTGACACAAAGCTGATATTAGAATCCAATCAGGTAGATACCATCAAGAGCCTTACCGCCAGCAATGTCGGCATTACCTTCCTCTTTGATTTCGTTGCACAGGGTTCTCCTGGTATCAAGATTGTTCCTATGGAAACACCTGTGATTGTAGATATCGGTATCGCGTGGAAGAAGGACCGCTACATATCCCGTGCCTGCCATTACTTCATTGACTTTTATCGTGAAATCATGCAGAACAATAAGCTGTAAAGCTTTTTACTTCAACAACGGAATATTATTGTATTCTTCCTTCTGATAGTATACTTTTAAAAAAACTACAAAATGCTTGTCATATATGTTATACTTATAGGTATTGCTGAGAAATTACCTAGATTCAGGAGGATTAATAGATATGGCAAATATCAATGATAATTATCTAAAACTCGCTGGCAGCTATCTTTTTAGAGAGACTGCTCATCGTACCGCAGCATACAAAGAGGCTCATCCAGAGGCTGATGTTATTTCTCTGGGTATCGGTGACGTAACCCTGCCACTGCCTGACGCCTGCATTCAGGCTATGCACAAGGCTGTTGATGAGATGGCTAACGCTTCTACCTTCCGCGGTTATGGACCTGAGCAGGGCTACAGCTTCTTAGTTGAAAAGATTATTGAGAATAACTACAAGGGTATGGGCATTGAAAAGGACGAGGTTTTCGTTTCTGACGGTGCTAAGAGTGACTGTGGTAATATTCAGGAGATTTTCTCTGTGAATAATTCCATCGCTATTACTGACCCTGTTTACCCTGTATACCTTGATACCAATGTAATGGCTGGCCGTACTGGTCTTATGGGTAAGGATGGCCATTATGAGGGTGTTACCTATTTAGCCTGCAATGCAGAAAATAACTTCGTACCAGCACTTCCTGAAAAGCGCGTAGATATCATTTACCTCTGCTGTCCAAACAACCCAACTGGTACTACTCTTACCCGCGACCAGCTGAAGGTATGGGTTGATTATGCACGTGAAAATGAATCCATCATTCTCTTTGATGCGGCATATAACGCATATATTTCTGAGCCTGATGTACCTCGTACTATTTTTGAAATCGAAGGTGCTAAGGAAGTAGCTATCGAGTTCCGTTCCTTCTCCAAGACTGCTGGCTTTACTGGTACCCGCTGTGGCTATATCGTACTGCCTAAGACCGTTATGGGTAAGACTGCTGATGGCAAGAAGACTGCATTAAATCCATTATGGAACCGCCGTCATACCACTAAGTTCAATGGTACTGCTTACATCATCCAGCGTGGTGCAGAGGCAATTTACACTCCAGAAGGCAAGGAGCAGGTAAAGGCTACCGTTGCTTACTACATGGAAAATGCCCGCATTATTCGTGAAGGTCTCCAGGCTGCTGGTGTTACTGCCTTCGGTGGTATCAATGCTCCATACATCTGGCTGAAGACTCCAGAGGGTATCGGTTCCTGGGATTTCTTTGATAAGCTCCTGAATGATGTGAATATCGTTGGTACTCCTGGTGCTGGCTTTGGTCCATGCGGTGAAGGTTATTTCCGCTTGACTGCATTCGGCAACCGTGAAAAGACCATCGAAGCAGTTGACCGTATTCGTAACAATCTGAAATTCTAAAAAATTTCCGTTTCAAATATTATGGGAGAGGTTGCATAATCTCTCCTTTTTTGCTAGAATAAAATTTACCTTAAATAATTTAGGAGGAAACTTCAGTGAAGAAATTATATTTAGAAGAACTGCTGGTTTGCCGCAGTATTCTTAATGACTCCCTTGTTCAGAAATTATCTGCATCCCTTGCAGACCCTGAAAATATTGCTCTTAGCTCTGATTTTGCAGGCAGTCTCATAGAAAAAGCTGAAAATGAAGGCTGGAGCGGTAACTTAATCCGTTCTCTTTTCCTGCACCTTCTCAGTCAGGAAGGAAGCCTTGCTGCTCAGATGACAGAAAGCTCTCAGGGCTGTATCGGCAAAAGTCTCTGGCAGGCTTTCATCAAGGATATGACTGTATTACTGCCAGTTTTCAATCAGACAGCGTCCAGCATTATCCCAATTTCCCTGCTTGATAATTATCAGCCAACCCTGCCTACTACCAGCGAATCTACCAAATATTTAGAAGCCCAGCTTCAGGATAAAACCACTCCTGAAGATATTACTGAAGCATTTCTGGCATTCTACAACCGTTACGGCTACGGTGAAATTGCTGGCCATCAGGCATTCTGCTGGGATGAAAAGAGAAAGAAGCTTGTCGGCATAAAGCATTTCGAGGCTATGATTTTTGATGATATCATCGGCTACAACCGTCAGAAAACTCAGCTTATCAGCAATACAGAGGCCTTTATCAATAACCGCCCTGCAAACAATGTACTTCTGGTCGGCTCTAGAGGTACCGGTAAATCATCAGGTGTCAAGGCACTTGCACGCACCTATTACAGCGTTGGCCTGCGTTTAGTACAGATGACAAAATCCCAGCTTGAGGACTTGCCTGTTATCATGTCTACACTCAGAAAATATGCCAGCAAGAAATTCATCATCTTCTTTGATGACCTTTCCTTTGAGGAATCAGACAGCCAGTATAAGTATCTGAAATCTGCCATCGAGGGTGGCGTTGAATCCCGTCCTGATAACGTGCTTATCTATGCTACTTCCAACCGCCGTCACCTCATAAAAGAAACTTGGCGTGACCGTGCTGACGGACAGGATGAACTCTTTAGAAACGACAGTATCAATGAGACTATTTCCCTCTCTGACCGCTTCGGCTTAGTAATTACCTACTTAGAGCCAACTCAGGATGAATATCTGGATATTATCGACCACTTCCTGAAAAAAGAGGGCATTACCCTTGACCGCGAGGAACTCCGTGTACTTGGACACCGCTGGAATTTGGAGCATTCCGGCAGAAGTGGCAGAAGTGCAAGACAGTTCGTTACTCATTATCTTGGCAGTGAGGAAAAACCAACCTATACCCGTACTGTTCAGGAATAA
>CALZDE010000004.1 GCA_945637225.1 uncultured Selenomonadaceae bacterium | reverse complement strand
AAACTAACTAGGCTAACTATATAAAAGACGTTAGTTTGACAACTCGTCTTAATTGATGGTGGAGATGAATCGTGTCGTACCCTTAACACGTAACGAGAAAGTATTTTACTACGAAGATCCCCTTGACCACGTCTCTACGCCCATTATATCACAGTCCAGAGCATTATGCAACCATTTTTCGAGGAACTATTTCTTAACTGTGAGTTCTCTTTATTTTTAGAGACATTTTTGTATCACCTTTTCAAGTAACTTCTACCTTTTGTGAAGCCCTATATCCTGCTGTAGCTGGCTACATTTGTATACTTTACTCCTTTACTTTCCATCCTCCATTAGCATTTCCTACTATTTATCATTATTTATAGCAGTTGCACCTGTATTCTCTGAAGACGTACCGCTTGCCGTTCCTAACTAAAAACTAATTTTTTGATTCTTACAATTGCGTATTAAAAATCAAGGTGCAACCAAAATATCTAACCACTATTTTGATAGCACCTTTTTTGCAATAATTATTAAATTATATACACTTTATTCTTAATATTTATAAAAAAATAACCTCGACAGCTACTGAAACCTGCCGAGGTTATTTACTCTATTGACATAAGCATCTGAACCATATCAAATTCATCATCTTTATCAAATTCAAAAAATCCGTTTTGTTTATAAAAATTAATTAGTTTATCTATATTATGACATTCAATCATAACATATCTGCCGCCAATTTGTTCCTGCACCGACTTAATTACAGCCATAGCACAAGTAATAAGCTGTTCACCAGTAATAACATTATCTATTACATTAAAATTTTTAGCAAGCTGTCCTATTAAGAAACACGGTATTTCTCTTATAGGTTTACCATGAATTTTCCCTCTATATCCATCCAATTCCTTTCTTGCCCGTACAGACATATTATCAGGTACTATCAATACCTTCAATGATAAAGCAAAATAACCTAACATTTCAAATCTGTTATCATTTAAGGCATCTTCATCACAAACAATATACGTTCTAGACTTATTTAATTTTTCAAATTCAATTGCCTTTTCTAAAAGGAAATGCTCTATATCGAGATCTTTGTCACACTTGAAGGATTTTAATACTGCATCAGCTATATCACTGCCTTGATTAATTATGCTCTTAAGATCGATACTAACTGTTTTAATGCTGATTCACTCCTTTTTTTATCATCTATAGTATATACTTTCGTGAATTTTTTTTCTGATATCTTTCTGCCTTCTATAATATCATAAAGCTTTTCCTGAGCAATCGGATTATCTATTATAAAAGTTTTGTCAAACGTTGCAGTAGCCATTTATCCCCTCTCCTTTCTGCGTCATTTTATGCATAAAATCCCCAGCCACCACCGCAGTGGCAACCAGGGATTTCTATCAAAGACGATTATTTTCGAAATCGTCATCATTATTGGTGGAGATGAGGAGAATCGAACTCCTGTCCGAAAGCGTTGTTACATAGACTTCTCCGAGCGCAGTTTATGTTTAGATTTAAGGCTTAAGCAGACACAAACAACCGCTGTACACCCGATCTCGATGAAATTCCCCAGCGTCTCCGAGAATTGACAACTGAGTATCCTGCAATTTGCCCCTCACCCTCCCGTGCAGGAGGCAGTCAGGCAGGGGTAGCCTTATGCGGCTAAAGCGTAGTCTTCGTTAGCTTTTATATTTAAAGCTTTTCACCTTACTAACGGGTTGATGACCCCCCGGCTCGCTATCCATGCTCCACCCACCCCCGTCGAAACCTTTACATCCCCGATTAATCAGGAACCAGACTGCCTCTCCATTTAGCAGTGGTCAGGTAAGTGCTAAGCAAAGAATATGCTTGAGTGACTTGAACACTCTCATTGACTACACTAACATTATACAATGAAATCCTAGCTTTGTCAATTAAACCAGCAGTATAAAATTATTCTAAATTAACGCATTATAAAAGCGCCACCCGAAGGTGACGCGTTGTTTTAAAAAGTGCGTGGACAGGCGATTGGCGACCCCTGCCCACAAATCATTAAGGGAATGGTTGGGGATTATAAACAATGTATATAATCAAGCAAGGCTTAGTATATTTACTATTTTTTCTTGCGCCTCACTTGTTATGCTTCTATTATATACTTTTTTTTTGTAATGTCAATAGGTAATAAATTAGTCCTAATGAGTGAAATGTTCTGACAATTCATACAGGAGCTATAGCCTGATGACATCACCATATCTTTCCATATTCCAGCATATGCTTATAAAGCTTGCTGTCCCCACGGTACTCATTGGTATAGTTCTTGAAATACTCTACCTCTTTTTCCTTTAGCTTCCAATGGGATGAAAGCTTCACTCCCTTTACCCAGCGACGCTGAAATTTCTTAACTATATCATAGCAGGCCTGCCATCTGTCGGCTACCTGAATTGTACCTATCAATTTCTGTCCTTTGAATTCTTTTTTTAATATAGTCTCTTTGGAAAATTCCTGATGTCTGACCACCATATTGTATAATCCACCCTGCTCAAAGAGATAAATGTAGCCTTCTGCCAGCTCCTTATCTCTCCTGTAAATGGCCTCATCGACTCTTTTCCTCAATTTCCTGATAAGTTTCTTCACATGGTCATCATCAAGAAATGCACCATTAAAGTTAACGCTGAATTTATCAGCAAATTCCTTCAGAAGTACGTTATAAGTCAATAAGGTTGCCATTGCATCAGCAGAAGCAGAATGAGCCTTGGCAGATTCCCAGTCAAAACCGCAAGCTCCTGCACACGTTACAAGATTTGGTATAGCAAAAAGGTCAACCCCCTCTGCTTCTCCCCTGCATGCCCAATACAGATGGCGCACATCGAGACACCGTTCTTCCTCTAGCCTTTTAATACCAGCACGAGAAAGCATTTTTACATCGTTCTCAATAGCAAATCCTACTAACAGGTCTGCCGTATCAAAGAGCTTTTGCAGCTCAGGTATATGTTCACTAAAATGTGGTTCATTCTCTACCATCTCAGGTGTAATGCCATGAATTTTCTCAGTACAGGCCCAGCTACGACAGTATTCCGGCTTATACAAATGATGAAATGTTTCTTTCCCTGTTCCGTCATAAATAGACAATTCCAGAATTTCATTATGACCTACTGTTCCAGTAAATTCTGTATCCAGGCATATTATGTTCATCCATCTTCACTTCCTTCAACAAGTCTTTGCCTATACATTATCTATCTTACGAAAAATTTACCCTTTTAATCACATATAATATAATACCATAAATTTTGTATAAAGTGAATACCCTAATATTATATTTGTAGTATAAAGACAAAAAAATTTAACATAAAGTAAAACTTGACAAGAAATAAAAAATAATATATATTAATGTTTAGCTTGTACTTATTTACAATGATATAGAGACTATCTCCATATTTTTTATCGTCACTTTTCATTAAAAACTAAACAGGAGGAAATTCAAATGGTAATTTATAGACCAGATATGCGTGGTAATTATGAAAAATCCATGGAGCGTGCACAAAAATTCGCCACTGAAGCAGAAATGTTAAAATATATTGAGGATATAATTGAGAAAGATTTTGCTGAAATAGGCGCACCTAAGCTTGTACCTATCAAGGCTTATATCGACATGGAAAAAGAAGCTGCTGATGAAAGAAACGGCTGGCTTCATACCAGACTGTTAAAGGTAAGCGGTTATCCTGGCATGGGTAGTAATAATATCCATCTTGGTTATGCGGATGTTGAAACCTTTAAGGACGAGACAATTTAAGAAAAATCAACCTGCCATTTGTATAATAACAGATGACAGGTTTTTTATTTAATAATTAACTTTTTCTAAGTATAATCCCTGAGCTGGTGCAGTTGCTCCTGCCTTTGTGCGGTCAAGTCCTTCAAATATTTCCTTGAATTTTTCTGCGCTGGTACGTCCCATGCCTACATTAGCTAAGGTACCGACCATATTTCTCACCTGATGATAGAGAAATCCATCTGCAAAAAAACGCATTTCAATTATTTTTCCATTATCAGTATTATTCCAGTAGCCATTTTCATAAGGGAGTTTTTCTCTGTCTGATATCTTTAGCTTGGCACTAAAAATATTTCTTACCGGACTGACATCGGGACCGCCTGTTGCTCTAAAGGCAGAAAAATCATGCTTTCCTTCCAGCATTTTCAGGCACTTTTCCATGGATGCTATATCCAATTCTTTCTTGATATGCCATGCTGAATTACGCAAAAAAGGGTCTGGTCTTGGTGCATTGAGAATTTTATAGATATAGCTCTTGCTTTGGGCACTGTGCCTTGCGCTAAAATCCCTGTCTGCTTCCTGTGCTTCCAAAATAGTAATATCTGATGGTAAAAGACTGTTTGCCGCCATAGGTACTCTTTCCAGTGGAATTGTACCATCTGTGAAGAAATTTACTACCTGCCCCAGAGCATGCACTCCTGCATCTGTTCTGCCCGAAGCCGCCATCTCTATTTTATCGCCAAAAATCTTTTCTAAAACTTCCTCTAAGACATTCTGCACCGCAATAACTGGGGGATTCTGATACTGAAAGCCATGATAATTCGTACCGTCATAGGCAACAAGAAGCCGTACATTCCTCTTGCGCGCCTTCATTTCAGCTTTATGTTCCTGTCGCATTTAAATCTCCATTATCTTTAAGCCAGCAAGTGCTCCTATTACAAAGATAAACCATGTAATACAAATATAATCTAATTTTCCTACCAGCAGTTTCTTCATTCTAGTTCTGCCCTCACCGCCATGATAGCACCTTGCTTCCATAGCCATCGCCAGTTCATCGGCACGTCTGAAGGCAGATATAAACAGCGGTACGAGAATAGGCACCATTTGCTTGGCACGATTTATGAAATTACCACTCTCAAAATCCACGCCTCTTGCCTGCTGTGCCTTCATTATTTTGTCTGTTTCTTCCAAAAGTGTAGGAATAAAACGCATGGCAATAGTCATCATCATGGCTAATTCATGAGCCGGGAAACCTATTTTTTTCAAAGGCTTTAATAAATCCTCCAGAGCATCCGTCAGAAGTAAAGGTGACGTCGTAAACATCAGCAAAGAGGAAACTATTATAAGAAGGAGCAGGCGAAGTGAAATGAGAAAGCCCTTTATTATACCTTCCACAGTTGCCTTGAATGCTCCCAACTGAAAAATAACTTCACCATCATGACTGAAAATGTGCATGATAAAGCTGATAATTACCAGCCACATGATTGGCTTTAATGAGCGGATAACCATGCCAGCAGGAATTTTGGAAAGCAGTACCAAAGCCACAGTAAAAACAGTTGCTACAGCATAACAGCCGTAAGTATCAAAGACAAATAAGGCTATTATATAAATGAAAAGCAGTACCAGCTTTACCCTTGGGTCCATGTAATGCAAAATGGATTTTCCCGGAAAGTACTGACCTAAGGTAATATCTCCTAGCATTTGCCTGCCTCCTTTAATGCCTGATAAATCAGTTCTACACCTTTTTCAACAGTATATGCTGAGGTATCTACCTTCAAACCGCCCCTGTTCAGCTCATCCAGTATAATTGCGGTCTTAGGTGGCAATAATCCTGCTAACAGGATATCATCCGCCTGTGACATATCAAAAACTTCCTTCGGGCTTCCTTCCAAAAGGATTTTGCCCTGATTCATGATAATTACCTTATCTGCCATATTGGCTATATCTTCCATATTATGTGAAATAAACACTATGGTAATGCCCTGTTTTTCGTGAAGCTTCCTTATGCGCTTTAAAAGCTCCTCCTTGCTTCTAGGGTCAAGACCTGCCACTGGCTCATCGAGCACAAGGTATTTAGGGTGCATGGCAATAATTCCCGCAATAGCCACACGTCTCATCTGACCGCCACTCAGCTGAAAAGGTGAACGCTTGGCATAGGTATCATAATCGAGATTAACAAATTCCATAGCTTCCTTTACCCTTACGGAAATCTCTTCCTCTGTGAGTCCCAAATTCCTAGGCCCAAAAGCTATATCTGCCTCTACTGTTTCTTCAAATAACTGCTGTTCTGGATACTGAAAGACCATTCCTACCTGACGGCGAGCCATTTTTGATTCGTTATTATTCTTTATATTAATATCCACATCGTCTACTAATACTTTGCCATTTGAAGGCTTTAAAAGTCCGCTCAAATGCTGAATCAATGTTGATTTTCCTGAACCTGTATGCCCTGCAATAGCTGTTATTTTACCTGATGGTATTTCAATGCTGACATTTTCAATAGCGGTACGCTCAAAGGGTGTCCCCGGCATATATGTATATGTTACATCCTGCAAAATTATTGACATAGTGCCTTCACCAAATCCTCCGTAGTCATTATATCCTTTGGCAGTTTTACGCCCTTATCCCTCAAACGATAGGCAATTTCTGCCGCTACTGGCACATCAAGCCCCAGCTTTTTCATGCCCTTCACATCAGCAAATATTTCTCTTGGAGTTCCTTCCTTGATGATTTTTCCCTTCTCCATGACAATTACCCTATCTGAAAGAGCCGCTTCATCCATGAAATGCGTTATATTTACTACTGTAATCCCCTGCTGATGATTAAGCTCCTTGACGGTATTCATCACCTCTAAACGCCCCTGTGGGTCAAGCATGGCAGTAGGCTCATCCAAGACAAGGCACTTGGTATTCATCGCCAATGCCCCTGCAATAGCTATTCTCTGCTTTTGTCCACCACTTAGCCTGCTAGGAGAAAACTTGCGGAACTTCTTCATATTTACCGCCTTCAGTGCTGTATATACCTGCTCCTTGATAACAGCTGGCTGCATACCTATATTTTCTGGCCCAAAAGCTACATCATCCTCTACGATGGCGGCAATAATCTGATTATCTGGATTCTGAAATACCATGCCAATCTTCTGACGTATATTCCATGTGTCATCCACATTAGCAGTATCCATGCCATCTACCAGGCATTTTCCCTCTGACGGCAGTAAAAGAGCGTTAAAATGCTTCGCCAAGGTTGATTTTCCTGAGCCATTCGTGCCGAGAATTGTCAGAAATTCACCAGACTTTATGGTAAGATTAATATTTTTTAATGCCTCATGCTGATTTTCCTGTCCCGAATTATAAATATGTGACATATTTTCACATCTGATGAAATCCAATTTTCTTTTTCCTCCACAAAATATGAATACCGCCATAGCTATGCCACAGCGGTACCACTTATTTAACGAAGCCCATGTTGGCTTTAATTATTTTTCTCTAATTCCTTGATTTTCTTTTCCAGAGCCTTAATACGCTTGGTAAGCTCAGGCAGTTTCTTCATGTGAGCCTCAGCTCTCAGCCATTCCTGATGTGGACGTGCTGGGAAGCCTGCATAGAATGCGCCCTCTGGAGTATTGCCGATAATACCGCTTCTTGCTGCAAATACGGAATTACCGCCAATATCTATATGACCTACGGTACCAGTCTGACCGCCAAAGGTAACGTTCTTGCCGGTATTAGTAGAACCGGAAATACCAGTCTGTGCTACGATGATATTGCCCTCACCGATATGACAGTTATGACCGATATGAACGAGATTATCTATCTTAGTGCCCTTGCCAATAATGGTAGAACCGATAGTTGCTCTGTCAAGACCAACATGAGCACCAATTTCTACATCGTCCTCTAAGATTACGTTGCCCACCTGTGGAACCTTGGTATGAACGCCGTCCTTAGTGGTAAAGCCGAAACCGTCAGAGCCTACAACAGCAGAGCTGTGAATGATACAGCGCTTGCCTACCTTGCAGTGCTCACGAACAGTTACACTCGAATAAAGGGTAGAGCCATCACCAATTACTGCATACTGTCCCACATAGGTATGAGGATAAATGGTTACACCATCACCAATTACTGCATGGTCGTCTACATAAGCAAATCCCAGTATAGTAACATTCTTGCCGATGGTAACATCCTTGCCGATATGAGCCTCACTGCTGACACCCTTTTCATGCTGAATGGCTGGTACAAACAGATTCAGCAGAATAGCAAAGGTAGCTCTGGTATTTTCTACGTAGATTACCGGCATAGGAAACTCAGAGCCATCAGTCTTGGCAGACAAAAGCACTGCAGATGCCTTACACTGCATAGCTTCCTCTAAATGCTTTTCATCGGCAAAGGTCATATCTCCCTCAGCTGCGCCTTCAATATTGTTTACACCGCTGATTTTAACATTCCCATCGCCCTGTAATTTGCCACCTACCAGCTCAGCTATTTCCTTCAGTGTCTTGGTCATGGTATTTACCCCTTCCTCTAGCCCTTTTTATTACTGTAATTTCTGAATTACGTCATCGGTAATGTCAGTACCGCCACTTACTACAGTCTTATTGTCCTTGGAACTCTTTACAACAGTATCAATCTTCTTTGCCTTAGCTACTTCATCAATAGCTATATCAACCTTGGTACGGGTCTGAGACTGGAAGTCGTTATTCATAGCAGCAGCCTTCATCTGTGCTTCCTGCTGAATCTTGCCGATTTCTTCCTGAGTTGCACCCTTAGCAGCTGCATCATTCAACTGCTGCATAGTGGTGTTCTGAAGCTCCTCCAGCTTCTTCTGCCATTCCTCAGTTGATGCCTTAATCTGTGGGCACTCCTCATTAAGACGTGTCTCATCTATGTAACCAATATTAACCTCACCACAGCCTGCTGTCATAACCGCAATAGTGAGTGCAGACAGCATACCTGCCAGTGCTTTTTTGCTTAATTTCATTCTTGATTTTCCTCTTTTCCTTGCCCTTCAGTGCTATCCTGCTGATTTTCTGGACTATCCTCCAGCTCCTTCATTAAAGCCTCTGTCAGGTCTATTGTATTTATGCCTATAACTGGTGTGCGCACAGGCTGCCATTTGCCTAAGCCAAATTCCTGATAGTTTTCTCCCTGAATATTTACCTCGGTAGAAGATACTATCAATGTCAGCTTATTCATAATAGCCAGCTTGGAAGCCAGTCCAGCTATATCCTTTAAAATGTGTTTCTCTAAAACGCGAATTTCCTGTTTCTTAGCAGCTAAAACCGCTTTCTGCTTGGCAATACGTATGCTATTAGCCATAGGTACTGCCGAAGCCTGCTCCATAGCAGCAGCATTCCTCTGCTGAGCTTCAGTCTCTCTGCGGAGATTCTCTGCTCTTGTCTGAGCTTCCTTATCTGCATTGTATTTATCAACCTCTGACCTCAATGCAGCTCTTTCTGCTCCAATAATGCTCTGAACATATTCCTCCTGAGAAGCCTTTTTCTTCATTACCTCATCACCGCGGGCCTTTTGCAGCTCCTCAAGACGAGATAGCATAAGATTTACGTCCTCCTCAGTAAGTCTCATTTCTCTAGCATTATCAAGTTTTAAACGAATATTAAGTATTTCATTGAGATAAGTTTTCTCAACGGCCTTAATTTCTTCTGAAAATCTTGGCTCTAATTCCTTGCGCAGTTCAGCTTCCTTTTGATTCAAAGCATCCAGCCTTTTGGAAAATTCCATTACCATATCCAGCTTCTTTTCCTGCTGGGCAGCTTCCTCAAATGCTTTTTTATCTGGCTCCGGCGGTGTAAATTCCATATTCATATGCTCTACAGAAATCTCGGCTTCCAAAGTCTTGACTTCCTGCTCTAGTCTCTGCAAATGAGCATATTCCCTATGCTTTTTTAACACCTTCTGCATGTCCACAATACCGATTCTGTCTTCCAAAGCCTGTTGCGGGATTTCCTCATGGGAATCACTATGCAGTCTAAAAAATATGAAGCCACCAACTAAAAGGACTAAAACAGCCAAGGCACCTGCTGCTACCCTGACAAATCTGGCCACAGCCGGTGTGCCATCTATTTCAGCTGGTACTTCCCTTTTATCCTTATCCTCTGTGTCCATCTTTTCTCCTTAAAGTTCTTCTAAACTGACAAAGTACCGAGCACCAGTAACGGGCTCGGTACTCAAACTGCTCAATATTACTGGTGACCTAATTACTTGGACAGCTTCTTAACAACGTCCTGAGTAATGTCCTTGCCACCATAAACTACACCTTCCTTACGCAGAACAACAGTCAGTCCCTGAGCCTCAGCTACAGCCTTAACAGCCTCGTCAATCTGCTTCTGGATAGGAGCCATCATGTCTTCCTGCTCCTTCTGCAGACGCTCCATAGTCTGCTGGTAATACTGCTGCTTTTCAGCATCGCTCATAGAAGCAGCCTTTGCCTCGAAATCAGCCTGTGCTTCCTTTACCTTCTCCTGCATCTGATCCTGAGAATCGGTTACAATCTTCAGGGTGCTGAACTGGCTGAAATCAACTACACCTACGTTAGAGGAGGATGCAGCGGATGCAGTGCTGATACCAGCGGTCTGAGACAGAGCTAATGCTACAACACTACCTACAAATACCAGAGCGATCAGAACGCTGACGATTTTTACATGAGCTTTCTTTAATGTTACCATTTTATCTTCTCCTTTTGCCCTAAGGGCACATACATAATATCAAGCGGAACGTAAACTTATATCCGCTATTAGAGCATATCTATTATACCATAGTATAATTAGAAAATGCAATAGTCTTTTCTGTTAATACTACAAATTACCAATAATCCTCAGCCACACACCATCTCCATCATACATCATTTTCAGAGCCATGAAATCATGCAGCTTATAATTTACACCCCACTCTGATTTACTGTCGTAATTACGATACTCATGAGAAAATGACCACCATTTGTTGAAGTCGTATTCCACCTCGGAAGCTATTTTCTTATGCTTAAAATCATACTCCAGCCCCAGCCACAAATTCTTAACCACATTTCTCTTATAGCCAGCATAAGCACCCCAGTCACCAGCATTTGGAATAGTTTCGCTTATTACGTAAAATCGATTAAGCAAATCAGGGTCCCATCCCAGACGAACCCTGAGCCTGTGTATATACTCGTTGCCATTATGACGATGACCTATATCAGACCAGCTTTCACCTCTGATACGCAATTTTTCCAGATTAGAACGGCTTAAAAGAGTCATATTTTCACTTGGAACTACCGTTGTATCAGTATTCACATGAAATCTCTTAAATTCATCAGTGGAATCAAGCATATCACTGTAATGGGCGGCAATATCTGCACGATGGCGGCTGACAAAAGCTACTGGCACCCCTATCAGCTCATTTGCTTCCTTCTGCATCTGTTCACGCATACTGAGAAGCCAAAAATTTGGAAAAGTATCTGAATGCATTTGCAGGTCAAGAGTCCGCACTACCGGCAGTAATGGATAAAGAGTCACCTTTACCTTTGTATTCTCTGCCACATCTACTATATCAAAATCTGCACGAAATTCCGGTATGTTTTTCTCCATAAAACTGTTGACATTTTTCTTCAGTACACCATTAGACCAATCAATGGCACCTACTGGAAGCCCTGACAGCGTTTCCTGAAAAACACTTTCTATATTCTCAGCATCTTTAAGCACCATTTTTTCAATTAAAGGAGTCATACCTTCCACTGATACATCAATTTTTACATCTCTAATGACATCCTTCCAAGGCATAAGCTGAATGGTAACTGCTGAATTTGTATCGCCTTTTACCTCTACCGCCTGTATAGTGTAGCCTACCAGAACCTTATCAAATACCTCGTGAATTATTTTCTCATACGTATCTGAATTTTTTCTGATTTCTTCAATGCTCTTTTCCATCAGGAGCTGTTCTGCCACAGAATAAACAGATTTTTCCATACGTTCACGAATAGGAAGCGGTATTTCCTCTGATGAAGAAATAGATACCGAAATACCTTCTATCCTTGGTACATCTGCCGAGGCAGGCCACGCTGAAAATAATATGCTTGCCAGCAGTAAAAGAAATATCCCTCGCTTTATTTTCATAATAACTCACCTGAAAAACAAGGCCCCCTGCTTTAGGGAGCCTTATCACTATATCTGATTAAAATTCCAATTAGAATGTATTACCGATATTGAAGTGTACGCGGTTGCCCTGAGAACCATGGCCTAAGTCAAGACGCAGTGGTCCCATTGGTGTTTCGAGGGCAATACCAAAACCGATACTAGCCTTCAGGTTCTTTGGAGCCCAGCCGCCATTCCATGCACCACCAAAGTCAGTGAACACCGCACCCTTGATAATGTTATTAACAGGGAATCTGTACTCCAGATTACCTACGAACATACCATCACCACGGAACTGATCATCACGATAACCTCTGATAGTATTCTGACCGCCTACACGGAACTGAGCACTCTCAGACAAACGCTGTGGGCTATGGCCATATTCAAGACGTAAAGCCACTACATTGTTAGTGCCTACCTTATAGAAACGGCTCTCTGAAATAGAATACTTCTGATACTTGAACTTACCGCCTAAGCCAGCATACTCAATAGACCAGTTTGCACGATGACCGCTGGTAGGATACATGTAATTATCACGGGTATCTGTAGCATGTGACCAAATGATACTTCTAGTCAGACCGAAGTTATCTTCACGCCACTTATCACCATATGGATCACTAAAATCGTAAACATTAGATGGTGAAATGTTTCTGTCACCAGATCTGTTATAGTCACCGGACTTGTAGGTTACATACTCATCCTTACGGTTGCGGAAGGTAAGGTAATTAGTTGTATACTCAGACTGTGGACGACCAAGGGTGAACTCAAACCCCTTACGGTTGCGCATGTATTCCTCAACCAAGTCACCGTGAGTATCGTAATCGTTATATCTGTATCTTCTGTTGTAAATCTGGAAGTTAAGAGATGTCTGCTTGCTATCCAGCCAAGGATGTGTATAGCTGAAGGTAAAGCCTCTTGCATCAGTATCCCTACCGCTTATCTCCAAAGATATACTTACCGCATCACCTGTACCACGGAAATTACGGTCACCTAAGCTGATCATACCAACAACGCCATCACTGGAGCTATAGCCAGCACCGATACCGAATGTACCAGTATTTCTCTCCTTAACGTCAATCTCCAGAACGAAAGCATTAGGCTCTACACCAGGAGCTGGCTTAACATCTACAGTCTCAAAGAAGCCGAGATTGTTAATACGCTGATAGCTTCTGGTTACTTCCTTGCGGTTTAATGGCTTGCCTACCTTGGAACGGACCTCACGGATAATTACATAATCCTTGGTCTTCTTGTTGCCCTTGACCTTAATGCCTTCCAAAATACCCTCATTTACACGGAGAACCAGCTTGCCATCTTCCTTAACGTCTAAATCATGGACCTTAGCCATAACATAGTCGTCCTTGATGTATACCTGCTGAACAGCAACTACATTTTCATGAAGAATACGGCGGTTTAAACGCTGGCCTGGCTTAATGGTAACTGCTTCCATCAGCTTTTCAGTAGACTCAATTTCACTGTTGCCAGTCAGTTCAACACTGGTGACAATTGGAGTCTCCAAAACATTATAAGTAACCTTTACACCCTCTGGAACCTCAACAAAGGCAGGATACAAATCATAGAAATAACCAGTATCGTAAAGACGGTTCAAATCACGCTCTAAAAGCTTCACACTGAACATATCGCCAGCCTTGGAACGTACAGCTACATTAGCCGCATTGATGATATCGTCACTAGCACCAGACACTTCTACACTGACAATAGTCTTGCCATTATACTGATTAACCCATTTTTCTACAGTTTCATCAGTAGGACGTGATGCCATCCATCTGGAACGTACAGTATCCTCTGCCGGAGCCTCTGCACTATCTTTTACTTCTGTATTTTCTTTTACTTCTGCAGTAGCATCAGTTACTGCTTCCGCCTCTTTTTTATCGGTATTATCAGTTGCAACTGTATTTTCAGCAGGTGCCGCATATACAGGAACAGCCACAGAGCTAATACCTGCTGCAACTGCCATTGCCATAGCAACATAGCGCATTTTTCTATCAAAGCTAATGCTCTTCAAAACCTCGTCCTCCTAGCAATTTATTTTTAAGATAAAAGCATCTTAATATCATAATTACATCTAATTCAATAATATATCACGAATTTACAATATTGACAATACATTTTTTTACAATTTTAGAATAACATTCAATAACAATACTGAAAATACAACCTTAGTCCCTTAAAATTTTTCCTGCTGACTGTATCATTTTCTGAATATCTTTTTCTGGCAAAGAACTTTTTTCCGTTTCTGCTTCTTGAACAGTATCGTTTTTATCCTCAATTCTTTCCCTGTATGTACCTTCTATTTTTTCTGTCACAGCAGTTTCAGGTACATTTACCCTCTCTGTATTATCAATTGGTTTTACTGCATTGTTTTCATTTTGTAAAGGAATTTCAGCCTTATCGTCTGTATCTGTCTGTATTATATTTTCCTTAGCAGGTACATTTTCTTCTTTTACAACTGTAACCGCTGGCGACTCTTCCCTGACAGTAGTAAAAAGCTCTGGCCGCAGGAAATAAACATACCCCACTGCTATACCAATAGCTGTAATCCATGGCAAAATCCATTTCAGCCTTTTCCTTATAAGTGCCGTATCATCCTTTTCCTTAGCCCTTTGCAGTTCTGCCTGAGCAAGCATGATGTTGAGGTCACTTCGAATATCGTTGTCCTTGGCTATGGATTCCTCTGCTTTCCCCAGCCAGTCCTTTGCTGCCGTAATATGCTCAGAATAAAGCTTTTTCTTATCTGTCATGCCATCACCTCCAATGATGCATGAAGCTGGACAGCATTCCTCTTATTCTTCTGACACCACTTTTTTGCAGGCGGTAAATCTGAGTTGTACTTAAATTCATATTATCTGCCACATTTTTCACCTGCTGACTATGAATATATACTTGATTTATTACCTGACGTTCCTTCTCTGGAAGACGCTCCATCGCTCCTCTTACCCTGCCAGTCATGTCGTGCAGTTCGGCTATTTCTGACACCGCCATACCCGTATCAGCAATCATTTCCCTGCCAGTAAAGCCATCGTTATTTTCCATTTCCAGACAGGCTATATCCGAATTGCATTCCTTCTTTATGTAATTATACATTCGGCCACGAATGCGGTAGGCAGCAAAAATACTGAATGCCGTCCCCTTTGAAGGTTCATATGCCTCAACAGATTCAATTAAGCCGACAGTCCCCTCCTGCAAAATATCCATGATATTAGCAAATTGGCGAAAATTGGCAGCCAGCTTAAAAACTAAAGGCTGGTATGACTCTATGAGCTTTTTGCGGGCATTCATATTTCCCTCAGATTTAAAGGAATGCCACAGCTGGCACTCCTCATTCCGCCCCAGCAATTCTATCTTATTAAGTTCCTGTATATACTTCTCTAACTGCATCGTTACTCCCACTTGCTATTTTTTACTTAAAAGGAAAATACAGCTTCAAAGCCATAAATCATTCCCTTGTCTGAATCCTTGCTTACATTAAAATTAATTCTGTCATTGAAATCATACTCAAAAGTGGCCCTGTAATCATTGGAATTAACACTCTTGCTCAGCCTGATACTGGTCTTGTCACTGAGGTCCTTCCCCAGAACCACATTATATATCTCCTTGCTGTTTCCTACCGAACCAGTTTGAGAAGAAGTATCCATGGATTTTGAGTTACCGTTTCCATTAGAACCACCTACATAATCTCTCTCTATTGAAAAATAATCAAGGTTTAAGGAATTTCGCAGGGATTCCTCTACATCGCCCAAAAGGGCCATCTGAAGACCGCTGATAGCCATAGCACCAGCTGTATTTTCCCAGCTATTCTCACCATTTTCCTTATAAGCACCACGCAGAGTCAGAAGCTTAATGATATTTTCCTCACTAAGCTCAGGGGATGAAGATAATTTAAGTATATCCTCCTTATTGCCATAAAGTGGGCCATTGATATTAATAAATACCCTTCTGTTGCCGATTTTGGTATCAGCAAGCAGTTTGACCGCTGGAAGCAGGGAATTTGACTGATTGAATAAAAGTGCACCCTCCTTGACCTTAAACACATTCTTTAAGTAGCTTATAGTTCCCTTCTTGACGTAAATAGAACCGCTTGATCTGTGCCATTTGGTAGAACCGCCAATATGAGCACTGCCTGCCAGCCTTAAATCAGCCAGCTGTGGCACGAAAAATCTTACGTTGTTGCCCATCACAAGCTCAAGATTCATGAAAATGTCAGGCAATGGGTCATCAGAACTTTCAAGACTAGGTATAGAAATTATTGCATCATCCAGTACCAGCTTACCACTAATAATGCTTCTTCCCTCGACACGCTTCTTAAATTCTTCCTCCTGACCAGCAATCTTTAGCCAAGGACTTGCCTTAGCTTCATCGTTTTCTTTTTCATCATCCAGCTGAAGCTCTGACTTTCTCTTTTCGTCAATTACAGCAAAGAACTCCTTTACCCGTTCAATATTGGCTTTAGTCACATTTAAGGAGAGATCTGCCCTGCCTCTGTAAAAAGCAGTCTGAATATCCAGCTTATCGCATTCCATATTCAGCTCATAATCCTCCAGCCCCTTTATTCCCTTAAGAATAGCCTTGCCTGTGATATTAAAGCTTCCATTGCCCAATTTTCCCTTAAAATGATCTAAGGAAATAACATTATCCTTGAAATTAAGCACCATGGAAACATTTTCTACTACATTTTCCAAGCCCTTTATCTTAATCGAAGCACCATCATCAGTAATTGCTTTTTTACTGAGGGTAATGGTATTATTCACAGAATCATTGCCATGAATGGCTATATGACCTTCCATTTTGGGCTCCAAAATATTACCTGAAATATGCACCTGACCGTCAGTCTCACCAAAAGCCCACTCAATAGCTGGAGACATACCAGGGAGCAGGCTGAGGTCAGCATCCTCCACATACAGTGTGACATCCATACTGCTTCCACGAGATACATTTTCATCTTCAGAAAGTGCCGCCAATGGAACAGTACCCTTAACAGAGCCTCTATAGGTAGCCTCTGTCCCTCCCAGAATAACCTTTTTCTCCATAGCCATATCCTCTATATGAATGATATTATCTTCAAGATGAAGCATGGTATATGCCTTGTCAATTTTTACCTGAGGAATACTGGTATCAAAAGCTTCCACAGACATATCCACCACAGGGTTATCTATCGTACCGCCACACTGCAAAGCACCATTTATTTTACCGCTCACAGGCATAGCTAAACCGCCAATTCCTGCCAGCATACCAGTATCAATGTCATTCAGAGACACTTCTGCCTTAATATCATTTTTCAGATTAATGCTTCCCTTTGCGGCAAATTTACCTGCTGTTCCCTCTGAACCACGGAAGGAATTGATATTTAGGATACTGTCTTTCAGCTCCATATCAACATCAACATTATTTATTGCATAGCCAGCAGCCGTACCATCATTTATATTCAGTTTTGCCTTTACCCGAACAGTGTCCAAAAGACCATTCTGCAGAAGGTTTAGAGTGCTTTCCTTATCAGAAAATTCAGCATTTCTTATACTGTCAACAGTACCTGTTAAAATAATTCTGCCATCAGCATGACCATAAATCTTATCATTCTTGAAATTTGTCATGGCTAAAATGGTGCTGATATTCGCCTTATCTACCTGCAAAACGCCATCTAAGGCATTATTTCCTATATTGAGACTGCCATTCAGATTAAAGCTTCCGTCGTTATCCTTGAAGCCAAAATTAGAGAAGGTAAGTATATTATTCTTGAATAATACCTTTCCTCCAGCTTCCTTTACTGCAGTACCATTGATGGTAATTGCCTCAGAGGTCATTATACCTTCAAAAACAGGATTATTTACATTGCCTGTGAATCTGCCATCAAATCTGGCATGTCCAGTCAGCGGATATGGCATTCTATCAGTAAAGTCATCGAGCATTACATCATTAGTCTTTAACTGCAAATCAAACAGTGGCACATTCTTCAAGTCAGAAACAGTACCTGACACTTCCATATTAATCCATGGTGTTTCCACATGAACATCCTTGACCATAAAAACCAGCTTGCCATTAACTGACTCTACATTGTAGCTTCCATCCACCTTCTGCAGGAACATGTCATTAACACTGCCTTCATAGAAGTGAAACTTACCTTCTACATGAGGATTTCTCAGTTTACCGCTAATAACAATATCCTTATCAAGATTGCCTGTTACCTTCACACCGAGGTTAAGAGGTCTGACTAAATCCTCCACGCGGGCATCCTTTATATGCAGCTGAATCTTAGCCCCCATATCCAATGGGTCATATGTCAAGAGATTTCCACTGACATCACTATATCCCAGCATTCCTTCTGCTGTCCATCTTGACTTTCCATGCTCCATAACAAATTCCTTCAAGTAAAGACCACGCAGACTGCCAGCTAAGCTTCCTCTCATTTTATCAAAAGGCTGGAAATAGAGCTTACCATGCAAAGCGGCAAATTCAGCCTTTATTATAGGGTTAGCAATAGGTCCTGTGATAGAAGCCTTTACCTCCATTCTGCCAGCAAAAGGATTTTCGTCACTGCCATCCAGCTCAACAATAAATTTACTGAGGTCAATCTTATCACCAAACACCTCTAAATTCAAACTGTCATTTAATAAAATATCACCCTTAAGCCCTAAAACACCACCATTTTCGGTTTTAGCACTCAAAAAATCAATATTAATCTTATTTGCTAATTTAGCAAATGATGTATGAAGACTGTTTATACATACTGATTTTCTACCTTTGCCTATACCGGAATAAGTAATTCCTTCAGAAAAAACAGAGCCATAAATATTCAGCTTATCTATATCATCAGCTACACCATCTAAGGCAATATCACCGCTGACAGCACCACTAACAGGCACTCCTGTCTTTTGGAGAGCCGAAATTTCTACATTATTAATCTTGAAATGGCCTACGTAAGATAAATCCTTAGCATTAAATTCAGCCTCACCAGTAACATTACCGCCTAAGGCATCCACATTTATATCTTTGGCAAATACCTTATTGTCAGCATAATGAAGCTTTGCAGATAAATTGTTAAGGGAATACCCCTCCGCCATACCTTCCTTTACATTGACGTCTGCATCAATCACAGGATTATTAAATGGTCCTGTAATATGTGCCAATACATTGACCTTACCGGAGAAATCGCCATTTTCCAGTATCTTGGCTGGCTCAAAATCCTTGGTTTCCACCACCATATTAAGCACAGGTACACCGGTATTCAGTAAGATACGCCCATGAGCATAAGCCTCCTGACCTGCACATGATGCCCTCAGAAAAGCCATTGCCTGATTTTCACTTGCAACAAAAAGACCTTTTATATTTTCTACTTTTTTATCATAAATTACAGCTTCGCCATTTTCCAGCTCAGCCTTGCCACTGTAATAAATATCTTCACCGATTTTTACTAAAGTCGCTTCTAATTTAGGAATTTCACCCTTAATATCATGTACTTCTTCTGGAATAATTCCCACAGGTAAAAATTGCAGATAGTTTTCTGCATGGATATCCTTTGCCTTTACTGTAAAGGTGTTTTCTCCCTCACCGCCTACGTTGCCATGAAACTCTATTTCTGCACCCTGATTTACTCCTGTTCCCTTTAAATCAATAAATGGAAAGCTCTTAAAATCAAGGCTCGCCTGAATATTTTCTACGCTGGTATCTTTATTGTCGTAATGAAGCATTATATCTCCATTATTGATGTTGATTCTGCCCTTGAAGTTGTTATTTGATTTTTCTTCGGAAATAAGGTCTTCAAAGTTGAAACTGCCATCCTCACGCTGAATAATATTTGCCCTTATATCATTAACGTTAATTTCTGAAATACCATCCAGAGGGTTATCTGAAAGCACACCAAAGAGACTGAACTCCACCTGAGCGTAGTCAGCCTTAGCAATTTCCTCTCCCTGCTTATCGTAAATAGCAATATCCTTCACTCCTACTGCATGAGAAGATTCTACCGCAATATGTCCGATTTCTACCTTTGTAGCCAAAGTATCACTGGCAATTTCTGCAACCTTTTCACCAAGATTACCTGAAAAAGCCGATGAACTCAGATAGCTAGTCATGGACACCATAAATATTATTATGATACCGATAATGCCAAGCAGGTAACGCTTACTCATATCTGCCCTCCGAAGTAAAGAAAAAAGACTGTTGCATACATCACAACAGTCTTGTAAATATCCACAAAATTAATGCCTATATGCTACTCCTATTGTAGCATATTTATACATTTATTTCAACTTTTTTCAGTATATATTACTTAGCAGACAGCTTCTCCAGCTCAGCCTGATAATCAGCTACATCAAGGTCAACCATAAGACCCATAGCCTTATCAAGAGCAGCCTTGTTTACATTGTACTGATAGAGAGCATTGTAGTAGCGGTTACGTGCATCAGTCAGCTTATCCTGTGCATTCATAACCTCTAAGTTAGTACCTACGCCAGCAGCATAACGAACCTGAGAAATCTTGTAATCCTCTACTGCATGCTCAACAGCCTTGGAAGCGGTGCCGATATTCTTTTCAGCAGCAGAAATATTTAAGAGTGCAGTCTGAACCTCTAAGCCAATGGTAGACTTTGTTTCAGCAGCAGCAGCCTCAGCAGTAGCTACCTGAGCTTTAGCAGCCTCTACATCAGCTCTGGTCTGATTGTTATCCCAGAAATTCCAGTTCACGCTGATACCAGCATTCCACATGCTAGAGGTATTAGAGGAATCCTCCTTGAAAGGACGGTCTGCACCCCAGCCCTGGCTAATCTGTGCATTGATAGTAGGACGATAACCGGATTTTGCAGCCTTTACCTGCTCCTTGGCAGCCTCAACTGCATAATCAGCAGCCAGTCCGTCTGGGCGGTTATCGAGAGCAACTCTGGTGCACTCCTCTAAGCTTAAGTCATAATGACGATAATCCAAATCATCCTTTAACTGCAGCTGAGTATCAATAGGAGTACCGATAATCTGATTTAAGGTAGCAACTGCAACAGAGTAATCATTTTCTGCAGATACTAAATTCTGCTGGGACTGAGACAGCTGTACCTCAGAAGCCAATACGTCGGTCTTTGCTACGGTACCTACACTGTACTGTGCATTAACGTTCTTCAAATGCTCAGTAGCAGTATTTACGCTCTCCTTGTAAACACCGATCTGATTACGGCATCTCAGGGTATTGAAATACTGAGCAGTAGTTCTCTGCTTAATGCCCTGCTTTGCATTCTCCAGGCTTAAATTGGCCGCATTCATCTGCAGTCTAGCTGCTGCTATATTTGCCTCCAGTCTGCCACCGGTATATAATGGCATAGATGCAGACAAAGTATTAACAAAGTTATTGTGATCGCCCAATGTAGTGGATTCCTTAAAGTAAGTACCACCCATTCTTGCTGCAGTACTGCTCCATGAGAACACAGGTGCAGAAGCACGGCGAGCCTTATGATACTGCCAGAATGCCTGATCATAGCCAGCTGCGGACTGCTTAACAACATTATTGTTCTTTAAAGCTAAATCAACTGCCTCTGCCAAGGTAATATCCATGCTCTCCGCAGCAAAAGCAGTAGCTGACATGGAGACTGTCATCAGGCCACCCATTACCAAAGCTGATAATTTCTTATAATTAAACTTGTTCACTGTAATGAACCTCCTATATCTTCCGACCATCCTCCACTATAATTACCTGCTTAATATATTAAAATTCACGGCGAAGACCTACATATGCAGTTCTTTTATCGCTGTGATTAATATCGTTTACCTGAGTAAAAACATAAGTGTCAGGTGCAAATTCATAGGATAATCTCGATTTCAGACGGAAATCATTAGGGTCATAGCCATCTACAGAAAGAGTTACCTTATCGCCTAAATAAGCATCTAATCCCACGCCAGCCTTGCTTTCAATCACACCAGCATGACCGCCTAAACTGCCTGAACGCATACCCGCCAAAGCATCAACTCTGTTGCCATCGCCAATTCCCTTGACACCTAAGCGCAAATACTTATTATCAGTTTCCTCTCCCATAGAAACGGTAACATCAGCACCAGCCTGCCAATTCTTATTATCCTCATAGCTTTTTCCGCTGTACATAGCTTCAAAGCCCGGCTTTACTTCAATGCTTTCCACTGTTTTCATCATGGAATTTGCCCTTTCAGAAACATTTCTTGCATTGTGAATTGTAGCCTTCAAATCATCAGCTACCTGTGGGTCAGTAACCACGCCCTCAACAGAAGCCGCCATCTTTTCTATACGCTGGCTTGTAGAGGTAAGGTTCCTGATAGCCTGCTTCAGATTTTCGGCAGTTTCACCATCACCATTGAAGGCAGCTACCATCTGCTCTACACTGTCAGCACTTCGCATAAGGCTTGCAGTCAGCATACTTAAATTATGAGTCATCTGCTGAATATTTCCCTGATTATCTAAAGCCATCTGTGAAAGAGTAGCTGTCAGCTTATCCAAATTAGCTGTTGCCTGCTTCATATTAGTTGTCATGTCATGGATATCATTACGGAAGTTTTCGTCACCGATAAGCAGATTCATGGAATTTAAAAGGTCTTGAACCTTATCCATAGTCTTATTGACACCTACTATAACATCCTCCACAGTAGGAGCCTCGTTGCCGGATATAACTTCGCCCTCTTTATAGAAATCTGACAGATCTCCATTAGATGGTGCTGTAATATTGACAAACTGCTCACCCATAATACCGTCTGAGGTTATAGAAAAATTTGAGCCACGGGGAATTTTATAACCTTCATTTATTCCCATATCCACCCTTACGTGGTCAACCTCTAATACGATATTCTTGACCTTGCCTACCTTAAAGCCAGCCATGCAGACATCCGCATTTGGCTTCAGTCCGATAGCCTGCTTAAAGTTTACGCTTATGTCATACTGCTTTTCTGCTCCCAGCTTAATATCGCCCAAGGAGTAAATCATGCCTATTAATATCATAAGGCCAGCTACGGTAAAGGCACCGACCTTAGCCTGTAAACTCATAACACACGTCCTCCTTAATCATCTTTCATGTAGCCCATGAAAGCCTGTACCCTTTCATCCTGAAGCTTCTTGAAATTCTCCACTGTATCAATGGCAATCAGTTCGCCCTCGTAAATCATAGCAATACGATCAGCGATGTGGCAGGCACTTACCATGTCATGCGTTACCACGATAGACGTTACATTCAGCTGCTTCTGGGTAGACACTATCAGCTCATCAATCTTAGCAGTCATAATCGGGTCAAGACCAGAGCTAGGCTCATCATAAAATATAATTTCCGGCTCAAAGGCAATTGCCCTGGCCAGACTTACTCGCTTTTTCATACCACCGGAAAGCTCCCCCGGCATATAATTTTCCATTCCGGGAAGACCTACCAGCTCAAGCTTTTCCGCTACGATTTTACTTATTTCCTTTTCGGAAAGCTTCGTATGCTCACGAAGTCCAAAGGCTACATTATCACCGACAGTCATGGAATCAAACAGTGCAGAATACTGAAATACCATGCCCATCCTAAGCCGTACCTTATCCAGTTCACTGTCACTAAGATGTGAAATCTCCTGATCACCAATCCACAGCTCACCACTGGTAGGACGAATTAAGCCAATCATCAATCGCAAAAGGGTACTCTTGCCTGAGCCTGAACCGCCGATAATAGCCAGCGTTTCGCCATCCTTGATTTCCATATTAATATTTTTCAAGGCAGGCTTGCCATTAAACTCCTTGCAAATATTCTTTATCTTAATCATTTTAGAACAGCACCCATGACAAAATTACGTTAGTGAAAAATATTATAATAATTGAAGTCACCACAGAACGGGTAGTTGCCTTGCCTACGCCCTCCGCCCCTTCAGGAGCCCTCATACCATAATAACAGCCCAAAACGGCAATTGCACCGCCAAAGAAAACAGATTTGATGATACCGCCAGTTAAATCATATATTACAGCAAATTTCTCTATCGAATTCCAGAAAACTACGCTATTGACATGAGCATAATAGGTAGATACAACCCAGCCGCCTAAAACGCCGATAAGGTCGCCAAAGGCAGTCAGCAGTGGAAGTGTCAGCATACAGGCAATCATACGTGGCACCACCAAATAGCCCACAGGATTGGTAGCCATTACCTTCAATGCATCAATCTGCTCAGTCACCTTCATCGTGCTTATTTCAGCCGTCATAGCAGAACCTACACGGCCAGCAGCCACTACGCCCACCAGCACAGGCCCCAGCTCACGTCCAATACCGATAGCTACTACGCCGCCAATAGCTGACTGAGCACCAAAACGGATGAATTCATGAGCAATCTGCATAGTGAGCACCATGCCAGTAAACAGCAATGTCAAAAGCACGATAGGCAGGGAATCTACACCCAGATGAGCCATCTGAGCCAAAACATGATTCCAGCGTATTTTCTTAGGCATCTGACGAAGTGCTTCACCCCAAAGCAGTATCACATCACCAATAAACCAAAGGCCATCCAAAATGAAACGGCCGATGCCCTCAAAAAATTTATTTAACATTCAAAAAATCCTCCATTACTGTGGATTTAAGCATTGTCATTAAGCAATATACAATTCATTCCGTTATATTTTATCACAAAAAATTCGATTAGTAAACAAAAAAAGTGAAATTTTATCTGATTAGGAATCCTCTTCCAGTGCCTGATACGCTAATCCAATCTGTACAGACCATATAGCCAGCTGAGTTCTGTCCCTCAAGGCAAGCTTACTTAGGGCATTGCTGAGATTATTTCTTATACTTCCCTCCGACAAATTCAATGTTGCAGCAATTTCCTTATTTGACATGCCACGCCCCAAAAGCCGGCATATATTACGCTCAGTCCTGTTCATGCAGGAAAAACCGCTCTCATCAAACTCAACATAATATTCCTGATTTTTCTTATCCGGCTCATCATTGGACTCATTATTCATCGAGGACTGATTAAACAGCTTGACTACCTTGGTGACAATATCGGTATTCAGCATAGCCTCACCCAGCATGACCTTGTGAATAGCCGCCGCTAATTCAGGAATAGAAATACCCTTTAAAAGATAACCGCTGGCACCATACTTTAATCCGTTCATTACATATTCTTCATCATCAAAAGTAGTGAGGATAATAATTTTGGTTTCTGGATATTTCTGCTTAATAAGCTTTGTTGCCAGTATTCCGTCCATTGTTGGCATTCTGATATCCATGAGAATAATATCTGCTGGATTTTTTTCTAAAAAATGAATTAAATCAAGTCCATTATCTGCTGTACCAATTACTTCCATATCCTCCATTGTATTTAATACAATTTTCAAACTTTCCCGCACAAGTTCCTGATCATCTGCAATAACTATCTTAATCATAATTGTTTCTCCCCTTTTGGCGTTCTATTCAAAGGTAAAGTAACATCTAACACAAAGCCTTTTTCACTCCAGCAGTTTATACTGCCACCCAGCATATTCACTCGTTCTCTCATGTGATGAAGGCCAAATCCATCCTTTATATTCTTACAGCCGATACCGTCATCAGCAATTACAATTGACAATTCATTATCTGCACCCAAAATATATATTTCTACATTTTTAGCATGACCGTGACGGCTGGCATTTGTCATACCTTCCTGCACAATTCTGTAAATTACCTCCGTCTGATCATCACGTAAATCCTTTGGCATTTTTTCTATATCCAGCTTTACTTTTGTACCGCCAGTTTCTACGAAGCCATGTACCATCTTTTTTAATGCATCCTCGATGGACAGCTTTTCCAAATCGTCAGGACGCAATTTGTGCATACTTCGGCGGACATCAGTCATACCTCGCTGAGCGGCTTCCCTTATCTTTCCCAGCTGAACCTTGGTAGCCTCTGGTGCAATATCCATAGTCACCATGCAGGCATCCAGTCCTGCCACAATTCCAGTCAGTGCATGACCTAACGTATCATGTATTTCCCTTGCCAAACGGTTTCTTTCCCTTATCTCCGTAAGACTTGCAATAGTCATGGCATATTCGCGAAGCTTTTTATTAGCAGTATTCAGTCCCTTATTTGCTAAGTATAAATTATTGTTGCTTTCATTCAGCTTTTCATTACTTATCATAAGCTTGGAATTAAGCATTGCAATCTGCTCATTTTCCTTTCTTTTATTCTGAAGCAGAAGGACAATATATACAACAAACAAAGTAAAATTGCCATAATTAAGCAGATTTTTCATTGGCAAAATCATATTTTGAGCTGATGTACTGTAATAATCAAGATACAGTGAAAAAGGAATTACCTGCATCTGCCAAATTGAAATATTATAGCTTATAACTATATACATCATTACCTGAAATATGAGCATCATAATCAAATGCTTATGTCCCTCATAACGAAACATTAAATCAGCTATTAAAAGCAGGGCAACACCATCATATGACATATTTATGGTACGCATTAAAAATACGCACGCCGCTACCTCTAAATTGAACTACTCCCTCCTAACGCTTATGGCGTTTGAGGAGGGAGATTCCCACTTCAAAGAGAACAGCCTTCTGCCGTAACAAAAAGGACTTACACACTCTCCATGGGCGTGAATTTCCGTAGTCCCTACGGTATTTTTACTATTTTAAGCTTGTTCAGCTATTATTTCTTT
>CALZDE010000003.1 GCA_945637225.1 uncultured Selenomonadaceae bacterium | reverse complement strand
TATAAATAATACACATATACAAAATAAATACTTTTATTATTATAGCACGATTTTTTATAATTTTCAACAGAAAAATTCACTATTTTAAAATATTCTGACAAATTAAATGAAAATTACTATCAAATAGTTTAACCCCAAAAGCTTTTCCGTTCAAAACGATACAGCTCCACCTCTGGTGTCTTTCCTTCTTCTAAATTCAAAATCATAAAGGAAGGACGCATGCCATCACGAGGGAGAGTAGCACTGCCTGGATTAAGAACAAGTATTCCATCCTGATAATGATTGTCTGCAACATGGGTATGTCCATAGACCACAATATCACAGCCTTCTTCCTTAGCCGCGCTAGCCAGTTCATCAGTATCGTACCTTGCTCCGTACAGATGACCATGAGTAATCATTATCTTAAAGCCTTCTAATGAGAATATTTCATCATCCTGAAAGTTATTTTTTCTAAAATCATTATTGCCAGCTACTGCATAAACAGGAGTATCTACCAGCTCCATGAGATATTCTACATCTTCAACAATATCGCCACAGTGAATCCACGCGTCGACATCGCCACCCATCGAGGCCTGAGAAATTACGTTTTCTACCTGCTTTTCACTGCCATGTGTATCACTCATTATACAGATACGCATTTTGGTTTCCTCCTCATGAGAAACATCATAATCTTACCAAGAGATACTGCCATTTTATCAAGAGCCGCCCCACGATGGCTGAGAGTGTGCTTTTCCTCTACAGTAAGCTCTGCCATAGTTTTGCTTTCACCCTGCCAGTCTACATAGAAATATGGGTCATAGCCAAAACCATTTTCGCCCTTTGGCTCTGCACATTTAATAGTGCCATGACAATAACCTTTTTCCTTAATAAAACCACCATCGGTATTCATAAAGGTCAACGCACACTGATAAGCCGCTGGAGATTCATTTAATCCCTTTGCCTTAATATCAGCAAGCAGTTTAGCATTGTTCTTTTCGTCAGTGGCATTCTCGCCGGAATAGCGGGCAGAATAGACTCCAGGCGCACCGCCCAAAGCCTCTACCTCAAGACCGGAATCATCAGCAATACATGGCAGGCCAGTCAGCTTCGCATAAAAATCTGCCTTCTTAAAGGAATTTTCTTCGAATGTCTCGCCATCCTCCACTGGTTCTGGGTGCTCTGTAAGACCTAAGTCCGCTTCCCAGTCAGCCAGGGAAATCAGCTCTACTGGCAGTGCAGAAAAAGCATTTGCCATTTCTCTGACTTTTCCCTTATTTCTGGTAGCAATAATAATTTTAACTTTCTTCATTATATAATCCCCCACTAAAGCTATTAAGAGATTCGTCCCACTTTCCAAACCAGCTCATTTCCCAATATATCTTTCTGATAGGAAATAAGCTCGTCTATCCCCTTAGCCGCTAATTTAAGAAGCTCGTCACGTTCCTCTAAGGAAAAAGGACGTTCTTCGCCAGTTCCCTGAATTTCTACATATTTCCCCTCGCCTGTCATTACTACGTTCATATCCACCATAGCGGAGGAATCCTCTTCATAATTAAGGTCAAGGATAGGAATGTTGTTTTTGCCAATACCCACGCTGATAGCCGCAATAAAATCCTTTACAGGAAATGCGCCCTTGCCATCATAGATAGAAGCACATGCCTCTACCAAAGCGATAAAAGCACCTGTGATAGAAGCAGTACGAGTACCGCCATCTGCCTGAATTACATCGCAGTCGATATATATGGTACGTTCTCCCAATGCCTTCAAATCCATGACAGAGCGAAGTGCCCTGCCGATAAGTCTCTGAATTTCCTGAGTACGTCCATTCTGACGGCCACGGCTTGCCTCTCTTGGGTTACGTGGATTAGTTGCACTAGGCAAAAGGGAATATTCTGCTGTAATCCATCCCTCACCGCTTCCCTTTAGGAAATTAGGTACACGTTCCTCAATTGTAGCAGCACAAATTACCTTAGTATTACCCATCTGAATCATCGCTGAACCATCAGGATAATGCTGAAAAAATCTATTTATCTTAAAGCGTCTCAGCTCATCTGGCTCACGCTTATCCGGTCTTTCCATTGATATAGGTGCAGGTCTTTTTGCCACAATCTCACCCCTGCTGCTGGAACTGCTTGAAGTTCTTAATGATAACGATAGGAGTCTTCTGGGAAGCATTGCCAAATGGGTTATCAATAAGGGTATTAGCCGCCTTTAAGCCATCTAAACCTTCAGAAGCACCTACTACGCGGGAACGCTTCAGGTCATTTACGTCAGCAATCAGGGCACCAAAACAGCCAAGACGCTTCTTCAGCTGCTCAACTACCTTCTGAGGGTCCTTTGGGCCATAAACAACGTGCTTGTCGAATGGTGGCATAGTACCGGTAACATCATCAACTAATGCTGCCTGATAACCGCCCAGCTCATAGAAAAGACCGCTCTTGCCAACTAACTTGCCCAAAAAGCCCATGATTAAAGCCCATACAGTACGGCCAGTACCCTCTGCATCCATCAGTGACTGCATGCCATGAGGACTAGCTAAAGAACCGTAATCTGGAATAAAACGACAGCAAATCTTAGCCGCACAGGAAATATTCAAATCCTCTGGACGGACTGCCATACCCTGAGTGATTGCCACAACACTCTCTGCTACGGAAATAACATCATCAGGGCCAATCTTGCCCTTGGTATAACTCTCAACAGTATCTATAATATCATCCTTGTCCGTAAGAATACGGGTAGGAACTGGAATCAATTCTATATTAGCCATTTTATTTTCTCCTCACTAACCACAAATTACTCAGCTACATACTTTACGCCAGCCAGCTTTGCCACCTCTGCACCAGGAACCTCGATACGAACCTGACGGTAGTGACATGGAGTACGGCCAGTTTCCAGCCAAATTACCTGGAAGTTGTAATCAGGCATCAAAGAGAGTGCTTCCTCTAAGGTCTTGCCCTTTCTTGCAGTCATAGTAACCTGAGCCTTAATGCTGATTTTGTCGCCGCCCTTCTGAATGAGAACAGCCTCAAAGTAGTCATCCTCACGAGGTGCAGTAGAAAGCTCTGCATGACCAGTGGTAGCGATTAAATCGTACTGCTCATATGGCAGATGTGGACGAACAAGGCAGTCCATAATGGTAGCGCAGGACTTGCCATCGTTTAAATACTCCAAAGTAGTGCTGATAGTAAGGCTATCCTCAGTCTTTTTCACCACCTCAAATGGGGTGCGCTTCTTAACATCAACTACAACATTCTCCTTGCCCAGCATCTCCAGTACAAGGTAAAGACCAGCAACCGCCACTAAAATAATGACAATTACTGCTAATATTACATTCAGTAACATAATTATATTTCCTCCTAAAAATTTTAATTTATTCGTAACTATTCAGTTATCCACCAAATAATTATTCTTTTTCTAATGCTGCCTGCAAACGGCTGTGGTATTTTTCCGGTAAACGGGTTATCTTGCCTGTTTCCTTCAATGTAAATACGTTCTGTGTATGACCAGTTACAAGAAGTGTACCATCATTTTCCCTAAATATGCGGTAATCAAAAGCCATTTTTGCCTTTGTCAGCGCAGTAGGAATTGTTTCAATAACCAGTACATCATCAAAATGTGCCGAGCTTACATATTTTGCACTAACATCTACTATTGGAAAAACGTAGCCATCAGCCATCATCTCAGTCAGCGTAATACCAGCTTCACGAAGAAATTCCACTCGTCCTATTTCAAACCAGCGAATATAATTAGCATGATGTACTACTGCCATAGCGTCAGTATCATAGAAATTTACCTTGTGAGTTACTCTATTTATCAAGTGAGTCGCCTCCCAATACAATTTAATTTTTGCCCATACACTAGAATAGGACAAATGCACACTAAAGTCAAGAAAAAATCATCAAAATTTCCTTAAAAAATAATTGTCTGAATTATTGAAAAAAGCCAACAGACAAATTTCATCTGCCGGCTCATCAGTATTTTCCAAATTAATTATTTTCTTCCGTTAGGTCTAACAGTAGTATAAATACCAATCATTACCAAAGCGAGAACGAAGGAAGCTGTAATAAGACCTGCCCAGCCATTGCCAGTAATACCATCTACCAGATAACCTACGAAGCTGGCACCTGCTACGATACCAACATAAGGAATCTGAGTGCTTACGTGGTCGATATGACTGCACTGTGCTCCGGCAGAAGCCAAAATGGTAGTATCGGAAATAGGAGACGCATGGTCACCGCCTACCGCACCGGAAAGACATGCCGCTACACAAATGGAAAGCATAGATACATCATCTACACCAACTACTGCTACGGCAATAGGAATGAGAATACCAAAGGTACCCCAGGAAGTACCGGTTGCAAAAGCTAAGAGAATAGCTACCACAAAGAAAATTGCTGGCAGGAACATGATAACATCAGTATTCGCACTTACGACACCGCCTACATAACCGCCTAAGTTGAGATACTTGTCACTGCAAATACCGGAAAGAGTCCATGCAAAGCAGAGAATGAGATTTGCAGGAGTCATAGCCTTGAAGCCCTGTACGAAGGTTTCGCAGAAGGAAGTAAAGGTAATTACCTTACGTGGCAGGTAGAGAAGTGCAGTGAATACAAAAGCAATAAAGGAACCGATAACCAAGCCCTTTGAAGCGTCGCAGTCAGCAAAAGCCTCCGCTACAGTTGCACCCTCCTGAATACCGCCGGTATAGAGCATACCATATACACAGGCAGAAATCAGGACTGCTAATGGCAGAACTAAATCCATTACCTTGCCCTTGCCCTCTATTGGGGTTGGCTCCTCACTGTCACGATACTCAGTTGGCACATTATAATGCTCGTGGAAATTACGGACATAAGTAGCCATAGTGAAAACATCGCGACGGCTCAATACTACGAAAAGCATAAAGCACATTGCCAAAATAGCATATAAGTTGAAAGGAATTGTCTGAAGGAACAGTGCGAAACCATCAATCTCGCAGTTCTCAGGAAGGGAAGAGCCTACTGCTGCCGCCCAGCTGGATACTGGAGCCAAAATACATACAGGAGCTGCAGTAGCATCAATGATATATGCTAATTTAGCGCGGGAAATTTTAAACTTATCAGTAATAGGGCGCATAACTGTACCTACGGTGAGGCAGTTGAAATAGTCATCAATAAAGATAACCGCACCCAAAAGAGCTGTCAGGAGCATTGCACTTCTAGGCCCCTGAATTTTGCTTGCCGCCCACTCACCATACGCACGAGTAGCACCTGAACGGGTAATTGCAGCTACGATAATACCCAAGATTACAAGGAAGATAAGAATATTTACATTACCGCCAACCTTCTCAGCCATTACTTCAAACATGGTGACGATAGAAGCAATGATATCAAATCCGGTAAAGAGAAGCGCACCGGAAAAGATACCTACGAGAAGTGACATATAAACCTCTTTTGTTGCCAGTGCCAATGCAATGGTAATCAATGAAGGCAAGATAGACCAGGCTGTTTCTGCCATAAATCAAAAACCTACTTTCATACTAAAATAAAATTTATGCGAATAAACCGCTAGCCTTGACAGCCTCAACTGCACGCTGCATATCAGCTTCATCCTGTACAAGAGCCATGCGGACATAGCCTTCACCAGAAGGACCAAAAGCACTGCCAGGAGTTACTAAAACACCTGTCTTATCCAGCAGATCTGCTACAAACTTTTCAGATTCAGTGTATTCCTTTGGAATAGGTGCCCAGACAAACATAGTTCCCGGTGGCTTATCCATTTCCCAGCCAGCGGCAATAAGGCCATCACAAAGTACATCACGACGGCGTTCATAAGCCTTTCTTGTAGTCTCTACGGAAGACTGATCGCCAGTAATAGCCTCAATTGCGGCCTTCTGAATTGGCAGGAACATACCATAATCCATATTGGATTTCAAGGTTTTAAGCTGAGCTACTACTTCCTTGTTGCCGATACAGAAGCCAATTCTTGCACCAGCCAGACCATAGGTCTTAGAAAGTGAATTGAACTCTACGCCTACATCCTTTGCTCCCGGAACAGATAAGAAGCTTCCCCAGGTCTTGCCATCAAAAACAAGCTCACTGTACGCATTATCGTGAAGTACAATAATGTCATACTTCTTTGCAAAGGCAATCAGCTCGTCATAGAAGGAACGAGGTGCCATAGCTGCAGTAGGATTGTTAGGATAGGACACCAGCATGAACTTTGCTTTCTTTGCCACATCCTCTGGAATATCCTTCAGCTGAATTACATAGTCATTTTCCTTCTTCTGTGGCATGTAGTAAAGCTCCGCCCCTGCCAGACGTGGGCCATCAGCAAAAATTGGATAGCATGGGTCAGGCACCAGCATAACATCTCCCTTGTCAAGAATAGTCATAGCGATATGAGCAAGACCATCCTGAGAGCCTAAAAGAGAAGCAACTTCGGTAGCTGGGTCAATCTCTACATCGTATCTTCTCTTATACCACTTAGCTACTGCCTCTAAAAGTGCGGAAGTATCGCTGATAGCATAAACATAATTCTCCGGTTTCATTACCTCATCAGCCATAACCTTCATCACACGCTCAGAAGGAGGAATGTTTGGGGCACCGATACTCAGGTCAATTACTTCCTTCCCCTCAGCACGGCGTTTTTTTCTCATTTCAGCAAGTCTGGAAAATACACCTTCACCAAACTGCTCCATGCGTTTTGCGAATTTCATTAATTACACCTCATCCATATAAAATTTAGTCAACATCCATAAAAAAGAAAAGCCGCCTACAATGAATAAGCAGCTTTTCCGTTGTATTAATTAAGTTCTAATTACCTTTAAAATTAATTATTGTTGAAGAACAGCTTGCTTACAGAAACCTTGTTGTAAATAGCACCGATGAAATCAGCTAACATAGGAGCTAAGGTAACAACAGCAATCTTCTCATGCTGCTTCTCCTCTGGCAGAGGAATAGTATCGGTAATAACCAGCTTCTTCAGAGAGGACTTCTCAATCTTCTCTACTGCATTGCCGGACAGGATACCATGAGAGCAGCAAGCATAAACTTCCTTTGCGCCCAGCTTAACCAACGCATCAGCACCAGCACACAGGGAACCAGCGGAATCAACGATATCGTCAATCATAATGCAGGTCTTGCCGTTGATATCGCCGATAACATTCATAACCTCAGCCATGCCAGGCTCAGGACGACGCTTCTCAACGATAGCAATAGGAGTGTCGAGCAGGTCAGCAAACTTTCTTGCTCTGGTAACACCACCAAGGTCAGGAGAAACTACAACAGTGTTGCTGAGGTCCATACCTAAGAAGTACTTTGCCATAGCTGGGCCACCTGCCAGATGATCCAGAGGAATATCAAAGAAGCCCTGAATCTGACCAGCATGCAGGTCAACGGTAAGTACACGATTGATACCAGCAGCAGTCATGAGGTTTGCTACCAGCTTAGCGGAAATAGGCTCACGGCCACGGGTCTTACGATCCTGACGGGCATAAGCATAATATGGAACAACAGCAGTAATATTGTGAGCAGAGGCACGCTTGCAGGCATCTGCCATAACCAGCAGCTCCATGAGGCTGTCATTTACAGGCTGGCAGGTTGGCTGAATAATGAAAATGTCCTTACCGCGGATACTTTCCTCAATCATAACCTGAGTCTCGCCATTATTGAAATGACCTACCTTTGCAGCTAATGGGGTAACACCTAAAGCCTTCGCAATATCAGCCGCCAATTTTGGATTAGAATTACCGGACAGGATACGCAGATTGCTCATTACTTCACTCATTTTCTATAAACCCTCCAAACTAAATGTTAAGGAATACTAGACTTGCTTAAACTTAGTATATAGCACTACTTTAGTGAACTACACAATTAATGATAACAGTTTCTCCAGAAAATAGCAAATGTTTTTTTGATTTTTATACCTTAAACCAAATATTTAGAAAATTTCATCAGACTAATTGGACATTTTGCCAAGCTATCAGTCTCTTTTATCATGCCATCCTGAAATATTTTTCTGATGTGCTCTGCCAATAGCAAGTGTTTTTGCTGGCACGTCCTTGGTAATAACAGAGCCGGCACCGGTGTATGCACCCTCACCAATTGTTACTGGAGCAACCAGGCTGGTATTACAGCCAACAAAAGCATTATCACCAATGATAGTGCGATGCTTAATCTTGCCATCATAATTTACGGTAACAGTACCACAGCCACAGTTTACATTCTTGCCTACATCAGAATCACCGATATACTGCAGATGTGGCAGTTTAGTACCCTCGCCTACATTAGAATTCTTTACCTCTACGAAGTTACCAATATGAACATTGTTGCCGATATGTGTCTTTGGACGGAGATGTACGTACGGACCGAAGTCAACACCATCATCTACTACGCACTCATGTCCATAAGCAAAATGAGCTGTTACATTGTTTCCGATAACTGTATCGCTGAAACGGCAGCTTGGGCCAATCTTGCAGTTTTCACCAATAACGGTCTTGCCCTCCAGCCAGGTCATAGGATAAATAACGGTATCAGAACCAACCTCAACATCACAGTCTACATAGGTGGTAGATGGGTCCATGATAGTAACGCCATTATCCATCAGCTCAATATTCTTGCGGCGGCGGAGAATTGCCTCAGCACCGGAAAGCTGTACGCGGGAATTGATACCCAGAGTGGACTCATAGTCATCAGCAGCTACTGCCCAAATCTTCTCGCCCTTGTCACGCAGAATTTCTAAAACATCAGGGAGATAATACTCGCCCTGAGCATTGTCACAGCCTACCTGCTCAAGTGCCTCAAACATATCCTTTGCTTCAAAGCAGTAAATGCCGGAATTTACTTCATTGACCTTGCGCTCTTCCTCAGTAGCGTCCTTATGCTCTACAATGCGTGCAACAGAACCATCCTCAGTGCGGATAATACGGCCATAGCCAGTAGCATCAGGCATGATAGCAGTAAGTACAGTAGCCTTGGCCTTAGCTTCCTTATGCTCGGTGTAAAGCTTATTCAGCAGATCACCAGTCAAAAGAGGAGTATCACCGCAAAGCACCATAACAGTACCGTCAAAGCCCTCTAAAAGCGGAGCCGCCTGCTTTACAGCATGGCCAGTTCCCAGCTGTTCAGTCTGTACTACAAACTCAGCCTGGTCGCCCATAGCCTCACGTACTACATCACCGCCGAAACCTACAACAACGATGTTACGTTCTGCACCACCCTTGTTTGCGGCATCAAGAACATGCTGGAGCATTGGCTTGCCAGCGGCCTTATGCAGAACCTTTGGCAGTTTTGACTTCATGCGGGTACCCTTGCCAGCGGCCAGTATTACTGTAACAAAATTAGACATAATTTATCCTCCTGAAATTGGATTTCCATAAAAATATTAAAAATTAATAGCGGTTTCTCATGTTGCGGTTACGCCCTTCAAAATGATTTAACAGGGTGTCCTCAGCATTCTTCATGTGTACGGAAGCGGCTTTCTGTGCGGCCTCCACATCACCAGCGGCAATCGCTTCGACTATATCACGATGTTCCTTCAGTGTAGCCTCTAAACGGCCAGGGCATGACATAGATACGGTACGGTACTGAGTGAGCTGTCCTCTAAGGTTGAAAATGATACCTTCAAGGCGGGTGTTATTGCTGGCACGATAGAGAAAATCATGAAATTCCATATCAGTCTCAACAATTTTATCCATGTCCTTTTCAGCAATATACTTCTCAATCTTATCCAACAGAGGACGCAAACGGCCTACCAGCTCAGTAACGGCTTCCTTTGCGGCCACTTCATTATCGTCCTTGATACGCTCTGCCAGCATACCGCAGGCATAAGACTCCAACGCTCCACGAATAGCAAAGATATCCTCAATATCACGAAGGGTAACATTTGGAACAAAGGTACCACGATGATAGATAGTAAAAAGGTAGCCCTCCTGCTCTAAGCGGCGAATAGCTTCTCTTACGGGAGTACGGCTGACTTTTAATTCATCAGCGATTTTGCTCTCCATAATACGGTCGCCAGGCTTATATATCTTCTTGCGAATTGCGTCTTTTAAAGTTTCATATACTATTTCCCTCAGAGGCAAATAGCTGTTAGCTGGAATTGGCTCCAGCCGGTTTTCCATTTCTTCACCTTCCATATGTTATCTCCTTTCTACGGTCTTTGCTACGTGAACCTCATCTATTCCCGAAGCCTTCAGCACCTCAGCCAGTGACCTTGCAGTACTTTCATCACCGCACAAGCCAAAGACAGTAGGACCGCTGCCGGACATCATACTTGCTATTGCACCATTTTCCAGCATCAGCTTCTTGTATTCATTAATTTCTGGACGTGCCTTCTCTGTCACCTGCTCTAATACATTGCAAATAAGAGAAGCCGCCTCTCTTGTGTCACCCTTTTCAATCGCCTTCATCATAGCCTCATTGTCAGGATGAGAACCATCATAACCACTGTCATAGGTCTTATATGCCCAAGCAGTAGATACTCCTATAGGTGGTTTCGCCAGTACAAGCCATGTCTCAGGATAATTTGGCAGTCTTGTCAAAACCTCTCCTCTGCCTGTTGCCAGCATGGTACCGCCCATAATGCAGAAAGGAATATCAGAACCAAGTTTTGCACCAAGTTCACAAAGCTTTGCTTCGTCCAAGTGCAATTCATAAAGCTGATTCATGCCCTTCAGTACAGCCGCCGCATCCGTAGAACCGCCAGCCAGTCCTGCCGCAATAGGAATACGCTTTATAAGCTTCATCTTTACACCGCCAGCTACACCGCAATCATCCTGTATAAGCTTTGCCGCCCGCCAGCAGAGATTTGTTTCATCAGCTTCCAGCTCCGCCCCGTTCAGGCATTCAATGGAAAGACTTATTTCTCCGTCGGTAGCAGTCAGTTCCAAGGTATCGTGGAGACTTACTTCCTGCATAACCATAGATACCTCGTGAAAGCCGTCAGGTCTGGTTCCTAAAATATCTAAGGTCAAATTTATTTTAGCATTACCCTCAACACTAATGTGCTTCTCTGTCATTCACATCACGTCCTGTTTTCATAAAAAATACATTATCCACTATATTTTATCAATTTTTCTAAAAATCTTCAATAGTCAAACAGCATTTATTGAAAATTTTCCGTATTTTTATAGTATTCACATACCAATTTGCTTTTTTTTGATAATGTGTTATAATAGGTACATATTTCCATACAGGAGTGAGTTTATTTTGACTGAAAACAGACATTATATAGCATATCTTTCCTTATTTCCCCTTATGATGACTAGCATTCTCATCATGTGTCCTTATATCTGCCTTATTGCTGGCATTGAATACCCAGAACAGCTGAACACAGAAAATTCTACCTATATTCTCTTTGGCTTTTTGGCTCTGCAATTAATAATTAATTATAATTTTGTTCTTTCCGGCCTTGATGCCATGTTCAGCCGTCACTCTAATGCAGACAGCCTTGTTCTCATAGGAATAGCTGGTTCTGTAGGTATGGCGATTTCCCATATCGGTACACCTTCTGTATATCCGCTGACTGTAGAGCTTTTCATCTTCAATGCCATCGCACTTCTTACCATAGATGCTTTCAGCTCATGCACCTTAGAGCTTGATAACGCTATGCCGATTACCATTGACCGCATACATCACATCGCTATATGGTACGTACCAACAATTTTGATTATCAGCCTGCTGGCCTTTGGCTGGGGTGTTGTTACAGATGTAGATATAAATTTTGCATATTTTTTCCTGATTTTGGTCTCCGCCTGTCCTGCTTCCATAAAGCTGGTCTATCCTATGCTTTTGCTGAAACTGATGAAGCTTTGCAAGGAAAACGGCATTATTATCCAAAAACCGGAGGCATTGGAGCTTCTTCCACAGGTCGATGTTTTGGCGTGCAGTCTCTACGGCACTCTTACCAAGGGTGATCCTTATGTCAGGGATACAGCCTCTCAGGGTATTCTTTTGGAAAAAATGCTTATCTTAGCCGCCACTGCCGAAACGTATATGGATAATTCCATCGCCTGGGCAATTGTAAAAAATGCAAGAGAAAGAAAGCTTGTCCTGGGCAAAGCCACTGGCACCAACGTACTTCCAAGTCTGGGTATAGAGGTAATGCACAATCACATGGTAGTCAGAGTCGGTTCTGGCCGTCTCATGAAACTTCAGCGTGTCGAGCTCAATGCTTCCATGCGTACCAAAGCTGACCAGATGGCAGGAAAGGGCATGGTTCCGCTCTTTGTCAATACTGGCAATTACTGCCGTGGTATCATAGGTGTCCTTGATGATTACATTCCTGATGCTCCTATTGCGGTAGAGGCTTTAGACGATATGTCCGTAGAAACCGTACTTTTGACAGGAAAAGACAACAACACTGCCCACTATTATGAAAGACAGCTCAACCTTTCACAAGCAATTGGCAATCTTACCCCAGAGGAAAAGGCAAAGGAAATTCAGGTGCGTAAGGCTCAAGGTCAGACCGTTGCCGCTATTGGATGCAGTCCTACCTTTAAGGATGCCCTTGATACGGCAGATATAAGCTTTGTTCCGCAGAGTGCCCCACCAGACCTCAGGAAAGATGCTCACGTATTACTGGAAACAAACAATATCGGAGCTATTGCGACAGCCGTTTCTTTAGGTCTGTCATGGCAGAGTAAGCTGATTCACTGCATTTGTGTTACCTTCCTTGCTAATGTGATAATGCTGGGCTTCTCCTCATATCTGATTTTAGAAGGAACTGCTGGTGAATTTCATCCGCTCATTCCGCTCATATCTACGGTAGTATCAATCATTGGCCTGATAATCTGTACAAATACATTAAAAGTTGAATAAACACTGAAAAACCAGGAGGATTTTATTTATGAATGAAGAACGCTTTCAGGATTTAGTAGAGTATGTCCAGTCAACAAGTGCCAACCCACCGGAGCATCTCTTTAGCGGTGGCTATGAAGATTGGCATTGCCGTGCAAGACTGGCTCAGTTCCTCTCCATGGAAGGAATTGATAAAACCGATGAAGCTATTGAGCTTTTTAAAAGCATTGAAGATATAGAGCCTGACGAAGAAAACAGTCAGGACATTGAAGAGAAAATCTATGCTCTGCAGAAGCTTTCCCACCTTTACAAAGAGAAGAAAGAATTTAATGAAGCGATGACTTATATCTGCAACGCTATTGAATTGGCAGAATCCACCGACTATCTCTACCGTTACATTCTTCGTGGTGAACTGTGGGCTGACCGCTGGAATCTCATGCACCACATGAAAAATACTGCTGAAGCTGAAGCTGAGGTGGATAACCGCATTGAGGTTTACAAGGATATTCCTATCGAGCATAACAGCTATCTCTACTACGGCTACCGCTTCAAGGCACAATTGGCAGCAGAACGTGGCGTAACTCTGGTAGCAAAGGATTTCATGCACATGGCACTTCACAACATGGAGATTCCAGAGGGCTATCAGGAAAGGCTTGATGAAGCATTCAAGGCAGAGCATGACAATGCAAGCTGGATAATGGCAGAAATTGATAAGGCAACACCTGACCCAAACAAGCTGGAATGGGATATTTAAAAATGTAATAAAAATGGACTGGCAAACGTGTCAGTCCTATTTTTATGTTCAATATCTTTTTTTCTTTTCCTGAAAACAGCAGCATTCATTGTGCGGACAATAAATACAGTTACCCATAGGTGGTATATCGGCTGTTTTCTTCGTCTGCTGAATGGTTTTTATTATTTTCTGCGTAGTATATCTGTTGAGATATTTCGCAAAAATGCGGTCAGATTTATAATAATACATTCCCATGTTATCCTGAATAGGCTCCAGCATATCAAAACTTCCTGTCTCATAATTCTTCATTTTATAAAGCAGACCATATTTTCTAGCAAAATCAAGAATATACATTTTTTCCGTCACATTCCACAAAGGAAGCTTTGTAAAAACCTCTTTTGATATGTCCGTCATATTTCGTGCCTTTCTGTTAGGAGCAATATAACCGACACTGTCATAAATTACCTTAATAGCCGCAGTTACAAAAAACTGAAGCTGGAATTTGGAATTGAAGGAAGGATATCTGGAAAATACATAATCGTAAATATTTCTATATGGACAGAACAAATCATTCGCCCTGACCTCAGTTGGTGTTTTACGAAAAGAATCCATAGGAATATATTTGCCTGTCACACAGCCAAAAGCATTATCAGCATTATTATCAGACCGCAACAGGCTTCCAGCAGATGGTATAATTTCACTTCCCAAGCTGTTAAGCAAAGCAAGGTATGGCGACATAATCTGTGCTTTACCATCAATTTCTGCTACCCATGAAAAATCTGCATTTGGAAGCTGAAGAGCCAAATAAAATAAGTAACGGCCTTCCAATTGACGGCTATTGTATGCAAAAAGATAATCCTCAATAAATTCAAAATTGCCATCTGACACATTAAGAAAAAATTCTTCACATAAAGGCCATGGAAGCGAAGCCTTCATCCCCGGTAAATGATGTGCATCACAGAAAGCTACAAGGTATTTCGATGAATGATTCATTCTAAGAAGATATGCTTCAATCTCACCTAAATAAATACCTTCCATTATTTCCTTCTGTTCAGCCTTAACCGCACCAGAAAGCACCAATTTCATTGCATTGCAAAGTTCAGTGGTATGACACAATTTCACAGAAAGCAGATTTCTAGCAATATCATCAAGTGCATTGAACAATAATTTCTTTTGTTCCTCATAAGGCTCTATGAGATGGTATTTACTGCTTATAAGCCTGTGCAGGCCATCATTGTGCGATTCAGTATACGTAATAGCCTTATTATCCAAAAGCCTCTCAATATCCCTTAAAATACATTGAATACTGATGATTAAAGCTTCCATCACAGATTTATCCATAGCAAAGGGACCAGCATTACGCCATATATTATCCATAATACTGTTCCAACGGCTAAATGCCCTGCTTTCCTCAGAACCATTTTCATTACGAGGTACAGAATTATTATAATTGCTCTTCCATAAATCAAGCATGTATTTCCAATCACTGACGGATGAACATTCCTCAAAAATAGCATGTGCCTGCTGAAAAGCCGTCATCAGTTCGCCTGCTGATAAATCACTTCCCAAAGCATAGCCTGTTGCAAGACATTGACGAATATTATCAGCCTTTATATTCAGGCGTTCTGTACTGCTGTCCCACATATCATAAATACAGTAAAGATACTGCCCCATAGGATAAGAGATAAATTTCTTTCTTTCACCCTCACCAAAGAATGTCTTCTGAAAATTTTCCATATCCAGACCACTAGGGCAAAGCAATGAAATATCATCAGCAGAATTATCAAGAACACTTACCAAAGAAAAAATATCATTAAATTTATAAATTTTAGGTAAAATTTCTTTCTCCTGTTCAGCTAAGGAATTTGCAAAAATACCACTGTATCTGCCTTTTTTATCTGCTTTAGCAAAAAAACATCTTTTATCAAGCTTTTGAAAATGAGGGTTTTCTTTAAGAATATCAAATGCCGCTATTTCATTTTCATCCCAATAATTAACATAGCATACATCTATTCCATTCTTTTCAAAGCATTTAATCAAGAAATTTTCCAAAGGTGAAAAGCTTATAAAACCATGAAAATACACCCTACGGCACAAAAACGCTTCTTGGGAAAATTTAAAATAATCCTTATCATAAATCTTATTAAGATTAGGAGAAATTTCCACTAGGGCATTGATAAAATCCTTACGGTAAAGCCATTCATATTTTTTATTCTGAAATTCCTGAGCAGTATTATTTTTGATAAATGCTTCATATATTATCTTAAATAAGGTCTCCTGCTTATCCTCTGGCTGAAAATCATTAGGATAAATGTCCATTTCCAGCAAAAGCCTCATACCATCAATCACCTGATAGGCATTTCTCTGAAAAGAAGAAAATTCTTTGTCCGAAAAGGAGCTTTTACATTGTCTGATGACATTACCATATTCTAAAAGCTGTCTCAGCTTCTCCTCACTGTTTTTTGAACACCATTTAGGCAGAAGATTATAAGTTAAATCCTTGACAGAACAGCAATTAAAACAGCTTCTTTTCCCATCAGGCACACAGGAGAAAAACATTTTTACATTAGCCGCAGAAGCTGTAATTATTGGACCGTCTACACCTATTTTACCACTCTTTATTACTTCTCGCAGTTCGCCTGCATTTCTATAAGTAAAACAAATACTCATCTTTTGGCACCGCCATTCTTATCCATCAGTTCAAGCATTTCACCCCAGGTATTTTCTTTAGCAGTAATGCTTTTAAACTCTGGCTGATATACGATTAATTCTTCCTGTGCTCTAGTCATAGCTACATAAAGTATTCTTGCTTCATCACGGGATATTGCCATATTTTCCCTGCCAAGCATTTCTCTGAACCAGCTATTCATAAACTGTTCACCACGTTCATTCTGCAAAAACCAGCCAAAGCGATGTTCTCCTGCTGTTGGTGTGATAAACTGACAGTAACGGCTACGCAGAAAATCCAAGTCCTTGATATAATGCTCTGCAGTGTGAGTAATGATAACTGTAGGAAATTCCATACCCTTTGCCTTGTGTACTGTCATTATCTCCACTATAAGATTTCCATCATTTTCCGGTACAGGATAAACCGTATCCTCTTCTTTATTAGTAGATGCCTTGTTTCTTAAAAAGTCATATACGGTAAGCACAGAAACTACTTCATTCTGAAAATTATCATAAATAATCTGTGCCAGCTTGTTAAGATTCAGACGATATGAAGCTACATCATATTCAAGCTGTTTCTTTAGCCATGGACCAGAAAAGCCTGCCGTTTTAAGCTCCGCTTCCTGTTTGCGCCGATATCCTTCAATAGGATTAAATTCATTTAACAGCATTCTAAACAGCTGAAAAAAAGTTTTCTCCTTAGATATATCTACGATATAATTCCAGCCCCTTTTCTCCATTTCTGTCATAAGCTTATTGCGGACTTTTTCATTATTGCCAGCTATTTCATTAAAATCATATAAATCTATAGCACAATTCAAATAGGGCGTAATAGCGGCATTAAAAAGATAACGATTATCACCACTATAAATAATCGCTCCTAGTACGTACATAACATCCTGTACTGCCTGATGTTTGTAAAAACCGCCCTCCAGCTTAGCAATACATGGAACACCAGCACTTCTGCACCATGAAGCTATCTCTGCCACCTGATAATTCATGCGGGCCAAAAAACAGATATGCCCCTTTTTCCTTTTCTTTAAAATGCCAAGCACATGCTTTTTTACAGGACTGTACATATCTGTACCATATTGATTTTTTTCAACAGCAAACAAATATCTTTTAAACGTCCCCTTAAAGTTACGGCCTGCCACAGCTGCACTATCCCACTGCAGAAGGTCAGCACCCCTTAAATTAGCAAAAAAAACATTTAATGGCTGAATTATTTTATCTGATGTACGATAATTTTTCTGCAAAATAAATTCGCTTATCCTTAAATTATTCGTTAATAATATTTTCTCTAAATAATCAAAAGCCGATTCATCTGCACCACGGAAACGGTAAATACTCTGTTTAATATCACCTACAGCAAAAAGCTGACAATCTAATTTTTTCTGTAATGCTACAATACTTCTAATCTGACTGGTATCCGTATCCTGAAACTCATCGACAAATAAAAATTTTATATTAAGCGCTCTCAGTTTGGCATTCGTCTTAGTCAGAATTTCTGTATCAGCCTTCAAATCATTAATACTGATAGCATTCTGTTCTCTCTTTAATTGCTGATAACGTCTTTCTGCTTCCAGAACAATTATTTTCAGTATATTATTAACAGTCATTTGACGCTGGTCATCACAATAGCCAAAATCAAGCATAGCTAATTCCTGATAATAAATGCCACAGCCATTCAGCTTGTCCCAGCAATCCATAGCCATTTCAATATATTCATTTTGCGGTAAAACACAATTTTCTAAGAAACTTCCCTGAAAATGCTGTCTCTGCAAAACATCATTAATTACCTGACGGAGAATTTCCTTTCTCTCCCAAATAAAGCCTCTTACCTGTACATTTGCTCCATACCCCAGCTCCATACTGCCAGCAGAAATCACTTTACGGAAAAAACTGTCAATGGTAGAAATCTGCATACTGGAAATCTGCTCCAAAAGATTTAGATAGCGAACCATGCCTGTTATCTGATAAATACAGCTCAGTTTCCTGATGATTTTCTCCAGCATATTATCCGCCGCCGCATTAGTAAAGGTAATCATCGTAATATCTTCTGGCTTAAGCTCTGGCCTCATTGAAAAAATAAACATCACCCTGTCAATCATAACAGTGGTTTTTCCCGTACCAGCACTGGCTCTTACAACAATAGACCTTTCACTGTCAAGAGGTGCATGCTCTACCATATACTGCTCAAAATTAAAGCTTTTCGCACGCTCACATATTTTAGCAAAAATATTTTTATTTTCAACAATTCCATCTGCAATAGCAAAGTCAGGAACAGGGCCAGCATTATCATCTATCTCATAAAGCCTAAACAGACCAGCTTCACCATATTCCTTTGCCAAAGCACTATATTCACGTACACGTTTTTTAATAACCAGCAGTAAAACCTTTACTCCCTTTTTTATATAATCAGTCATTTCCTCTTGTGTAAGAGAATCTGCCGCCCCGCCACATAATAAAATTGAATATTTTGAATTCAGCATTTCCAATCTCCATTTTCGTCTATTTCATTTGGTCCTTACACTTCATATTACCTATATCATACATATCTTCAAGAGTTACCAAAACAACTTCATTTCTTTGCTGACATGCCATCAAATCATTTGTAAAACCACCAAGAGAAAAGAGAAAAGATATAATATATATAATAGGATAGACAATTTTTACATCGTCTACCCTATCATATCTTCAATATATTATTTATTCAGTCTTTCTAATGCCCAATGAGCAATATCATGACGGAAATGTGCATCCGCAAACTTAATCATGTCAACACCAGCATAAGCCTTGTCAACAGCTTCCTTAATACCGTCAGCCTTAGCAACAACGCCCAGTACACGACCGCCATTAGTCAGTATCTTGCCGTCCTGTGCCTTGGTACCAGCATGGAATACAGTATTGCCAGCCTTCTCAGCTTCATCAATACCAGTGATTTCATCGCCCTTGCGGTAGGACTTTGGATAACCGCCTGCTGCCATAACGATACATACTGCGGCGCCAGTGCTCCACTTAACCTCAGTTTCAGCCAGCTTGCCGTCAATACATGCCAGCATAACTTCAACTAAGTCACTCTCTAAGAGAGGCAGAACAACCTGAGTCTCTGGATCACCGAAACGGCAGTTAAACTCAACTACCTTTGCACCCTTATCAGTTACCATAAGGCCAGCATACAGACATCCCTTATACAGTCTGCCTTCCTGCTCCATAGCCTTAATAGTTGGGTCAAGAATGGTTTTCTGAACTTCTGCTAAAAGCTCTGGAGTACCAACTGGAGCTGGAGCATATGCACCCATACCGCCAGTGTTAGGGCCTTCATCGTTGTCGTTTACACGCTTATGATCCTGAGAAGGAACCATAGGAATAATGGTCTTGCCATCGGTGAAGCACAGTACAGATACTTCCTCGCCTGCCATAAATTCCTCAACGACTACACGAGCACCAGCAGAACCAAAAGCACCGTCGCCCATGATTTCATCAATAGCACCAAGAGCCTCGTCCATAGTCATAGCTACGATAACGCCCTTGCCTGCTGCCAGACCGTCAGCCTTGATTACGATAGGTGCACCCTCTGCCTTGATGTATTCCTTAGCTGCCTCAGCCTCAGTGAATACCTCATACTTTGCAGTTGGGATGTTGTACTTCTTCATTAAGCCCTTGGAGAAAGCCTTGGAGCCTTCGATTTCAGCACCTAATTTCTCAGGGCCGAAAGCCTTAATGCCTACTTCCTTCAGAGCATCAACCATACCGTTAGTAAGAGGAACCTCAGGACCAACAACTACTAAATCAATTGCCTTCTCCTGTGCCAGCTTAACAACGGCTGCATTATCTTCGATGGAAACACCGCTGATACACTCAGCAACATTTGCCATACCAGGATTACCAGGAACCGCGTAGAGCTTGTCAGCATGCTTGGACTGGGAAAGCTTCCATGCCAGAGTATGCTCACGTGCACCACTGCCTACTACTAAAATATTCATTTCGTACCTCTTAATTACTTGTTAATCTGCTCGGTGAGATAGTTCTGAATGCAATCGTCATATACGGAAGTATGCTCGAATGCTTCCTTAGCTAACTGCATACGGAGCATGCCATGTACACAGCCGTCCTTTGCAATGCTGTCAGTAATGTCGTTGTAACGCTCTGGATTGGTAACAACAGTAACGAACTTGAAATTCTTAGCTGCTGCACGAATCATAGCAGGGCCGCCGATATCAATGTTCTCAATAGCCTCAGATAAAGTAACATCAGGCTTGGAGATAGTCTCCTTGAAAGGATAGAGGTTTACTACTACCATGTCAATAGGAGTAATCTTGTGCTGCTTCATAGCCTGTACATGGTCAGGATTATCGCGAACTGCTAAGATACCGCCATGAATGTATGGATTTAAGGTCTTTACACGGCCATCCATAATCTCTGGGAAACCAGTAACATCACTTACATAGATAACAGGAATGCCAGCTTCCTTCAGAGCCTTCATGGTACCGCCGGTAGAAACGATTTCTACACCTGCATCATGGAGCTTGCGAGCGAAGTCTACAATACCGGTCTTGTCAGATACACTAATGAGTGCGCGCTTAATTTTCATGATAATACTCCTTTTAAAGTATAATTATTTTAAAATCTTAACGTGACGTTCATCCACAATTTCCAGCTTTTCCTCAATGAGAAGCTGAACTGCCTGTGGATACAGCTTATGCTCCTGCTCAAGAACACGTGCACCGAGAGTATCCTCAGTATCATCGTCAAGAACTGGAACAGCCCCCTGCATAATGATAGGGCCATGATCCATACCCTCATCTACAAAGTGAATAGTACAGCCAGATACCTTGGTACCATAAGCCAGTACATCACGATGAGCATGAGCACCGCCAAAGGATGGCAGGAGAGATGGATGGATATTGACAATTTTATGCTTAAATTCATTTACGAAGTATGGGCTTAAAATACGCATAAAGCCAGCCAAAATAACGTATTCAACATCGGCCTTGCGCAGTTCTGCTACCATCTTTTCTTCAAATTCCTGCTGATTAGCACATTCCTTGCGAGGTACGCAGACAGCCTTAATACCAGCCTTTTCTGCCCTCTCCAGTGCCATGATGCCCGGCTTGTCAGACATTACGAGACGAATGTCAGCCTTCAAGGAGCCAGCGGCAACTGCATCAATAAGGGACTGCAAATCAGAGCCTCTGCCAGAAGCTAATACGGCAATACGATTACTCATTGAAAACGCCGCCCTTTGTAATTACTTCGTGAGCACCCTCAGTTACAGTACCGATGGTGTAGCAGGTCTCACCCTTTTCAGCTAAGAAGGACTTTACCTTTTCAGCTTCATCAGCAGATACGATGATAATCATACCGATACCCATGTTGAAGGTACGATACATTTCGTGCCAATCTACGTTGCCCCATTCCTTCAGAAGCTTGAAGATCGCTGGAACTTCCCATGCGTCAACATTGATTTCAGCACCCATGTTGTCAGGCAGAGCACGAGGAATATTCTCGTAGTAACCGCCACCAGTAACATGAACCATACCATGAATATCAAACTTTTCAATGAGAGGCAGGCAGGTCTTAGGATAGAGACGGGTAGGAGTCAGAAGCTCTTCACCAATGCTCTTGCCCAGCTCAGGGATAACCTCATCACCCTTGAAGCCCTTCTTCTCGAAAACGATTTTACGAACTAAGGAATAACCATTGGAATGAACACCAGAGGATGGCAGGCCTAAGAGAACATCGCCAGCCTTTACACGCTCAGAGGTGATAATCTTGGACTTCTCAACTGCACCTACTGCAAAACCGGCAATATCATACTCGCCAACTGGATAGAAGCCGTTCATCTCAGCAGTCTCACCGCCGATTAAAGCACAGCCGGATTCCTTACATGCATCAGCTACACCCTTAACAACTGCAGCTACCTGCTCTGGGTCCAGCTTGCCTACAGCTAAATAATCTAAGAAGAACAATGGCTCTGCGCCCTGAACTAAAATATCATTTACGCACATAGCTACTGCATCCTGACCAATGGTATCATGCTTATCCAGCAGGAAAGCCAGCTTCAGCTTGGTACCAACGCCATCAGTACCGGAAACCAGTACAGGCTCCTTGTACTTGCCAGAATTCAGAGCAAAAAGACCGCCGAAACCGCCTAAATCACCTAAAACCTCAGGACGATAGGTAGCCTTTACGCTGTCCTTAATCAGCTGTACAGAGTAGTTACCAGCATCAATATCTACACCTGCATCAGCGTATGTCATCTTTTCTTCCATTTAAAAAGCTCCTTCAAAATTTTATTTAGCAAAATTACCCCCTCAGGCACTACATTATATGAATGTCTCAGGGGGTAAAATTTATTACTGTTTCTTTTTACGAGTTTCAAATATATATTTGTCTACTTCTGCTGGGTGATCCATCTTCTTTTCTACTGGATAACCGCCATTGAAGCAGGCATAGCACATATGATTAGGGTCTAAGGTGGTCATGCACTGCTTTAAGCCTTCAAGAGAAAGGAAATGCAGGGAATCAGCACCGATAAACTCACAAATCTCATCCACAGTCTTGGTTGCCGCAATAAGCTCCTTGCGTACAGAGGTATCAATACCATAGTAGCATGGATACTCAATAGGTGGTGAGCTTATTACCATATGTACTTCCTTGGCACCAGCATTTCTAAGCATTTTTACAATCTTGCCGCTAGTAGTACCACGAACAATAGAGTCATCAATAATAATGACCTTCTTGCCATTTACCACACTGCGGATTGGATTCAGCTTCAGCTTTACAGCAGTATCACGCTGTTTCTGAGATGGCTGAATAAAGGTTCTGCCAATATAGCGGTTCTTAATAAGCCCCTCTACATAAGGAATACCGGACTCATAAGCAAAACCAGTAGCGGCAGTATTGCCAGAATCAGGAACAGAAATTACAACATCGCCAGTCAAGCCTGACTCACGTGCCAGCACACGGCCCATCTCAAAACGGGATGCATGAACGCTCTGACCATCTACAATAGAGTCTGGACGGGCAAAATAAATGTACTCAAATACACACATAGATGGCTTTGCTTCATCAAAACGATAAGACTGAACGCCAGTATCGTCAATAACTACCATCTCACCCGGCTGAATATCACGGACAAATTCCGCACCAACTACATCAAGACCACAGCTTTCAGAGCTTAAAACATAACCGCCATCCTCAAGACGACCTAAGCAAAGTGGACGGAATCCCTGTGGGTCACGTGCACCGATAAGCTTATCCTCAGTCATAACAGTGAGGCAGTATGCACCCTGAATCTTGCGCAGGCTCTCCATAATCTTTTCTTCCACAGTTACCTTGCGGGAACGTGCAATCAGATTTACAAAAACCTCAGAATCAATTGTTGTCTGGAAAATAGTACCCTTTTCCTCTAAATCCTTGCGAATTTCACCAGCATTAGTAAGATTGCCGTTGTGAGCCAAAGCAATCTTACCGCCAGAGTAATTAACCATCAGAGGCTGAGTATTTGCCAACATGCTAGAACCAGTTGTGGAATAACGTACATGGCCAATAGCAATATACTGATTTTCCATGTGAGGAACCTGATGACGGAAAACCTCCTTCACCAGACCCATTCCACGATTTACGTCCATCCATGCGCCGTCAGTAATTGCAATACCTGCACTCTCCTGACCACGATGCTGCAGGGCATACAGACCAAAATAGGTCAGCTCTGATACATCAAGCTCATGGGAATACACACCAAATACGCCACATTCTTCATGAGGCTTATCTTCTTCGTATTCAATATAATCGTTGGCTTTATTCATAAAACACATTTTCTTGCTTCCTTCTTTTTACGTCAGGATTAACGCTCTTCGCCAGTCAGACGGCGCAGAATCTCCTTGTATGCATCTTCTACGTTGCCCAGGTCACGACGGAAACGGTCCTTGTCCAGCTTCTCATGGGTGTTAGAATCCCAGAAACGGCAGTTATCAGGAGAAATCTCGTCAGCTAAGATAATCTTGCCATCCTTATCACGGCCGAACTCCAGCTTGAAGTCGATGAGGTCGATATCCTTAGTCTTCAGATACTTAACCATGATCTCGTTAATCTTCAGAGCCTGAGCCTCGATAATGTCCAGCTCCTCAGCGGTAGCCAGCTTGCAAGCTAAAATATGATAACGATTTACCATAGGATCGCCCAGGTCATCGTTCTTGTAGCACATTTCAATTACAGGAATAGACATTGGAACGCCTTCCTCTAAGCCAAGACGCTTGGAGAGAGAACCAGCCGCAACATTACGGATGATAACCTCAAGAGGAACGATTTCCAGCTTCTTTACCAGGACATTACGATCATCAATAACCTCTACTACATGGTTTTCGATACCTTCCTTAGCTAAGAGGTCAAAGAAGAACATAGTAATCTTGTTGTTCATGATACCTTTATCCACGATGGTACCCTTCTTTGCACCATTACCAGCGGTAGCATCATCCTTGTAATAGCATACTAACTGATCTGGGTTGTCAGTACTGTACAGAATCTTTGCCTTGCCCTCGTAAATAGCTTCTTTCTTTTCCATTGTAAAATTTCCTCCAATTATTTATAAAAACTTTTAACAATACGGCGAAAAACTCGAAACCTGCATTAGCCAATCTGAGCAGCAACATGAGCTGCCTTCTTCTCAACCTCTGCCTGCATCTTTTCTCTGTACTCCTTCAAAGCCTCCTGCAGCTTAACATCAGCTACGGAAAGAATCTGGAGAGCCAGTACAGCGGCATTCTTAGCACCGTTAATAGCAACGGTAGCAACAGGAATACCTGATGGCATCTGAACAGTACTCAAAAGAGCATCCATACCATTAAGAGGTGTAGCATTTACAGGAACACCAATAACTGGCAGGGTAGTGTAGCTGGCAATAACACCGCCCAAATGAGCAGCGGCACCAGCAGCAGCGATAAATACGCTTACACCACGTTCAGGTGCAGTAGTAACAAGTTCACGAACCTTGGCAGGAGTACGGTGAGCAGATGCAACATGTACCTCAGCCTCAATGCCAAACTTGCTCAGCAGCTCATAAGCTGGCTTCATGATTGGCCAGTCAGAATCACTGCCTATAATAATGGCTACCTTCATGACTTATCATCTCCTAAATAAATTATTTATTAAAAGTTATCTTTATCTTGTGAAATACTCACTACTTACATAATACCGAAAAGACTAAATAATGTCAATGAAAATAGCTGAAAAAAAACAATGTTTCACCTAAAATAGCTTGTTTTTTTCTAAAGTCAGACAATTTAGTATATTCACACATGATTAATGCTGTCATTTTGACCAAAAATTATTCTTACCATATTTTATCAGCTTTTCAACCTGCTTACGGTTTCTGTAAACAGCTCTAGCAATGTCCTTCTGATATTCGCGGGCATAGCCTACACCTACATTTTCATCCATAACTACCAAAATGAAATCTACATCACCAGTAAAGACAATACCGCCATCATCATAAAGGTCATTCAGCTCACCAGTCTTATGAGCCACCTTCGCATAAGGCATAGCTGCAGGCAGACATACAGTATCTTTCTGTCCCAGAAGAATATCTATCATCATGTCATCCAATTCGGGACTGACACACGTGCCTGTATAAAGCCGATTGAAAAACAATCCCAAATCGTCAGGTGATGTATAATTCACGCTTTCATCAAAACGCTTCGTACTATCCATCATCTTCCGCTGAAGCTCTGTATCCTTATAGCCCTTTTCATCTAAATACCTATTAATATTATCCATGCCAAAATTAAAAATCAGCATATTAGTAGCAGTATTATCGCTTTCCTGAATCATGTATTCAAGAAGCTGTTTAATAGTGAATTTAGCATTAATGCCATAACCGCCAATAACACCTGCACCGCCCACTCTAGCCTGTCTTGTCAGAGCAACAGTATCATCAAGAGATGCCTTGCCATCCTTCACCATAGCCATAGTATATTCCATGATAAATACCTTAATCATGCTGGCAGAACGTCTTTTGCCCGGACGAATGGAAAGTGCAGGAGACTTGCTGTCAGGATAAAGCACAAAAATACTGTAATTCTTCGCTTCCGCCCCCAAAATGCCATCAATTTCCAATTCAAGATTACTGTAATCATATTCAATGCCACTTTTGCTTTTATGACGGTCAGCTGTATTTTTCATTGCAGTCGCATGTGTAGTATTATTATGCTCTGGTGCAGGAGTAGCTAGATAACCGCCTATAACACCAGCCATTAAAATTAAAAAACCTATTAAAAATTTAGTCATTCAAAATTCACCTAGAATATTTTATTTTTAACGCACTAACATAGTATACTACAAAAATAAAAATTTGAAAAGGGTAAATAAAAAGAATAGCACCTCTATCCTCAGATAAAAGTGCTATCCATATATTGTCTGGTTATAACGCCCTCAATCATGAAAATGCAACAAGCATTTTCTTCCTATGACAGCG
>CALZDE010000002.1 GCA_945637225.1 uncultured Selenomonadaceae bacterium | reverse complement strand
CTGTCATAGGAAGAAAATGCTTGTTGCATTTTCATGATTGAGGGCGTTATAATATTTGTATGAAAGTCAGTTGATTGTTTAATACAGTTACTTTTTCCTGCAGGAGGGTTATTTTATGGTAGGAATTGTTGTGGTTTCCCATAGTCAGAAGGCGGCAGAAGGTATTGTTGAATTAGCAGGTATGATGGCTAGAGAGACTAAGCTTGCGGCGGCTGGAGGTCTGGAAGATGGCTCTTTAGGCACTAGCTACGATAGAATTTCCCATGCGATTAACAGTGTTTATTCGGATGATGGTGTTGCTGTCATTGTAGATATGGGCAGTGCTGTCATGACTGTAGAAATGGTAATTGAGGATATGGCAGAGCGAAAAATAAAAATGCTTGATGGTCCTGCATTAGAAGGTGCAGTTGTTGCTGCTATAGAGGCTCAGATGGGGGCCGATTTGGAATCCCTGCAGGCTAAGGTGGACGAGACACGCCATACAAAGAAGCTTGATTGCTAAGAGAATATTGAATTGGGTGAGGCCGTTGTTTTCATTTGAAAGTAGCGGCTTTTGTTTTGGTAAGAAAAAATGCTTTATTTCCTTGAGTAAATGTGCTATAATACTAGGATGTGATTAAGGAGTGAATGATTTTGCAGTTAAAAGGTAATTTATTCCTTCTGCTGGCAGCCTTTATATGGGGTACAGCTTTTGTAGCACAGCTGGTAGGAATGGATGATTTAGGTCCCTTTACTTATTGCTCAGGCCGTTATATCCTAGGATTTTTTGCTGTGGTTATAGTGTGGTTTGCCATGAGGGGGGCGAGAGAAAAGAAGAAGGCCGCAGGTGAATATTTTCCGGGCTGGAAATATGGTATATGTGCCGGTCTTATTATGTTTGGCGGTACTACTACCCAGCAGATTTCTATGCTTTACACCACTGCTGGCAAAGCCGCTTTTCTCACTTGTCTTTATATAATATTCGTGCCGTTATTTTCGGTTTTGCTGAAAAAGAAAATACGAAAAGAAAACTGGATTGGTGCTTTTTTAGGTATGGCAGGCTTGTATTTCCTCTGTATTAAGGATGATTTATCGTGGAATATCGGTGATATGTATGCCTTTATAGGTGCTATTTTCTGGTCGTTTCATATTCTTTTTATCGACCGTTATGCCGACAGGGCTGATAATATAGAAATTTCTATTGGTCAGATTTCTGTTTGTGCTGTGCTCAGTACCATTTTGGCATTCACGTTTGAGGAAGTACATTTTTCATCAATGCTCAATGCCTGGTTTCCTATTTTTTATGCCGGCGTAATGAGCTCTGGTGTGGCATTTACACTTCAGATAGTAGGTCAGCGCTATGCAGAACCATCTCATGCGGCTCTTATTATGAGCCTGGAATCCGTATTTGGTGCGCTTTCGGGGTGGCTTATTCTAGGGGAGCAGATGACTGGTCTGGAGATTTTCGGCTGCTGCCTCATGATGTCTGGTATGCTGATTACTCAGTATAGTATAATTTTTAAGAATAAATAAGTCTTAAAAATCAATAAATATTTAATTCTAGGGTGTAGCATTTTTGATTGAGATATGTTATAATGTATCGTAGACTTATTGTAATGCTATTACATTCAAATTGACATACATACAAGAGTAAGAATAAAACGCTTAATTCTGGGTGTTGCCTCTTATGCGGAGGGCCTTACAGAGATGAGGCGAGGGAGGATAAGTATGGGAGTTCGCGAAGCTGAAATAAAAGAAGCGATAGTGACTATAAAAATATTCGGCGTCGGCGGCGGTGGTAATAATGTACTGCGCCGTTTAGCGGAGAGCAATCAGTTTGATAGTCAGCTTATAGCTATTAATACAGATGCACGTCAGTTGAAGTCTGTGGCAGAATGTGGTGTAGATACCCTGATGATTGGTGAACATCTGACACGTGGTCTTGGTACTGGCGGTAAGGTAGAAATCGGTCAGAAGGCAGCTATTGATGGAGAGGAACAGATCCGTCAGGAGATGTACGGTGCTGATATGGTATTCATTACCGCTGCGATGGGTGGCGGTGTAGGTACTGGCGCTGCACCAGTTGTAGCACGTATAGCGCGTGACTTAGGTGTTCTGTCCATAGGTATTGTTACAGAGCCATTTTCCTTTGAGGGTAATAGGAAGCTGAAAACTGCAAGAGCTGGTATTGAAGAAATGAAGCAGTACATGGACGCTCTGCTGGTAGTGAAAAATGACAATCTGCTGAAGATGAACAATAAGAAGCTGAACATGAAGGATGCCTTCACTATGGCTGATGAAACACTTCGTCAGGCTATCAGCTGTATTGTAGAAATCATTCAGACAACTGGTATTATAAATGTGGACTTTGCTGATGCGGTAACTATTTTCCGTCAGGGCTTCAGCAGTGAAGCTGTGCTGGGCACTGGTGAGGCAGATACCGCAGTGGATGCAGTTAAGGCGGCTATTAACAATCCATTGGTAGATAAGGATATTAATGGCGCAAAGGGTATTATTGTAAATATTACCAGCAGTACTGGTATTCCTATTTATGATGTGGGCGATGCTACTCAGTTCCTGTATGAGAATGCTCACGATAATGTAAATATTATCTGGGGTATTGTTGAGGACCCAGAGATGGACGGCCGGGTAAGAGCAACTGTGGTGGCTACTGATTTTGTAGACAGTATTCAGCCATTTAAAAATGGTGTTTTCCGCAATAATTCTTTAGGCGGTAATGTGCTACCGATAAATAATAGAAACTTCAATGCCGAGGCAATAGCACCTAATGCTGGTCAGCCTGTTAATCAGCAGACGGCTGAAAATGCTGATGATATAGCTCCACCAGCTCCAAAGAAGGGCCTTGATATGGATTTGCCGGGCTTTATGACTCGTAAGTTCTAATTTGAAATATATTAATCCGAAGGCAGAAATGTTTTCGGATTTTTTTTCGGAGCGATACTTTGATGAAATAGGAGATAAAAAGATATGTTTAAGCAATTTTCCCGCAGTGAGCTTTTACTTGGCAGGGAGGGAATGGAAAAGCTGGCTGACAGCTGTGTGGCCGTTTTCGGTGTAGGCGGTGTCGGTTCTTATGTGGTGGAAGCACTTGCACGTTCTGGGGTAGGTCATTTGGTTTTGGTGGACAAGGATGACATAAGCGAGAGCAACATCAACCGTCAGCTTCATGCTACTACCAAAACTATAGGCCAGCAGAAAACCGAAGTGATGAAAAATCGTATTTTAGACATTAATCCACAGATGAAGGTGGATATTATTAATGATTTTTATCTTCCTGATAATGCAGAGGATTTTTTCATTTGTGATTATGATTATATAGTAGATGCTATTGATACTGTTACGGCAAAAATAGATTTGGTATTGCAGGGAGATAAGCGCAATATTCCTGTTATATCAAGTATGGGAGCAGGCAATAAATTAAATCCTGCTATGTTTGAGGTAGCGGATATTTATAAGACAAGTGTCTGTCCTTTAGCCAGAGTTATGAGGCAGAAATTAAAGAAATTAGGCATTAAAAAATTAAAGGTAGTTTATTCAAAAGAAGAGCCAATAAAAACCGGCTTAATTGACGAAGAAACTAATAAGTCTGTACCGGGAAGCCTGGCTTTTGTACCATCTGTAGCTGGTCTTATAATAGCTGGTGAAGTGGTTAAGGATTTAGCAAAGAAGAATTAAAAAAGAGGATGAGCAGGTATATTTGCTCATCCTTTTAAATTTATTTTATTGAAAAACTGTATGGTGCAGAAAGTGCAGAAATTCCTAAAATATTGTCAAAGCGGAAACAGATTTCATAATTTCCTTTTTCTAAAGGCATGTTGGATATATTAAGGGAATCCTCTAAAATGAAGCTGTCACCTGGTTCGACAGTATAGCGCAGACGTCCATATTGTTTGGTGCACTGTACATTGACAATAGTTATTTTTGCTCCCTTCTTTGGCATGTCCATATAAGGATATGCTATCATTGCATGGTTTGGTATGTGTGTTAATCCCAGTATATTGCTGACATGAGTCTTTAAATCGTAGGCAAAAATAAGATTGTATGATATATCGTTTACCTTTATAGGCGCTGACATTACAATGTAATCCTGCTGTGGGTCTATAATGGTAGCGGAGATAAGATGCCCGTTGAGGGAGAACCAGTCTTTAGGAATAGGATAGGTTATTTCATACGTTTTGGTATTTTCTGCAATACGGTCATCAGCACCCATGTAATAGGTTGTGCCATCAATGGATTTTTTCAGAAGAATTGCGTAGAGGTTTACGGCTTTATGATATTCTTCCCTATCCATTTTTAATTGAACGGTATTTCCGACTGGTGTCAGAGGAATATCAAAGAGCTTTAAAAGGTTAAATGGAGATTTCAGCATATTCTGATAAACATTATTCAGGCTCTTATTACTGCTGGTAAGCTTCTGATATTCTGCTACATCTTCATCCATACCGCTAAATGGGAAAAAGGTAGAAATTCCATAGGAATATTTGCGGTAAGGGCCATGTACATTATGAATGACAGTTTCAGTGACAGCTTTTTGTAAATTCTTTGCTTCCTTTGACACAGTTTTTTGTGTTGCTACAGCCATTCCGTAAAGGTCTACCATATTGAAAAATCCAGTTTCAGGAGTATTTCCGCCGTAGTCCTCTGCCCAAAATGCGTTATCAGCAAATTCTGTTAATTTTGCTTCATCGGTGCCAAGCTTTTTTTCTAATGCTTCACCATAGGCATTATATGCTTTATCCAGCTTTGATATTTTTTTCATGTCAATGACAGAAAGAGTTGCACAGCGGTCTGTTTTGTTTCGCTCGCATTTTTTTAGATAACTGTCACAGATAATTTTGGATAATTCAAGTGGTGAAATATCAGGATTTTTGTTTATAGCTTCAGTAAAAGCCTTATAATCAAGTCCTTCGCCTAAGAAAAAATCCTCAGAGGCTATCATATAGCGTGTCATTCCCTCAAGGGATTTAGCTACGTCAATGCTATTCATGAGACAGGCGTTGAAGATTATAATATCGAATGGTGGATTATCTGGATCAGGAGTGAAATTTTCCTTGAATGCTTCACCTAAATCATTGATACTGAGCATTTCATTTGAATTTTTATCAAGGAAAATTCCGCCGAGACTGCCACCGCCATGGTCCCAAAGAATTAATACCTTGTGCTTGGGCTGATAAGGTGCAATCTGACCTAAAAATTCAGAAAAGGTTTCCTTTTTGCTCATATCAGTATGCGTGTATCTTGGCTCCATGTAATACCATTTATTATCTGGCTTTAGGATAGTCATGGATTTTCGCTTAATCATTTCCTGCAAGAGTGGCTGTTCAGTCTTATCCGTACCGCCAAAACGCTGAATGAAATTAAGTCCGGGGGTTACGCCGGCAGATTGTATTTCCTGCATATTTTTAGTCCAGTAATGGTATCTGTCCTCTAAATTTGAACCGCAGACATACATGAAAATATCCCAGTTTTCGTCAGCGGTATCATCAGAGGCGTATACCATATTCGGAATGAGAAGCAGACAGATTAACAAAATTATTTTTTTCATAAGTCCTCCCATAAAATTCAATAAAGCATGAGCCTATTCTACTATAACAGTATGCCTTTTGTAAATATATTTTTGCTTGCCTGTTAAAATAATACAAAACACTTGACATTTTGATAAAAAGTGGTATTATGTATGTATAAACGAAATACATGACAGTCTTTGAGGCAGGGTGCAAGTCCCTACCGGCGGTATAGCCCGCGAGCCTTTATTTAGGCATGATACGGTGAAAATCCGTAGCCGACAGTACAGTCTGGATGAGAAAAGACGTGCTTGTAGTTCAAGGGTCGTTTATTTTTGTGCGATTTGAGCTATTTTCAGGGCTGTTGAAGATTTTTCTTTGATAGTCCTTTTTTTAATGTGAGGTGGTAAGATGGCAGGAGAACAGGAAGCTCGTGACGAATATTTCATGAGAGAGGCTTTGAGATTTGCCAGAAATGCAACGGGAAGGACTTCTCCTAATCCATTGGTGGGTGCGGTAGTAGTAAAGGATGGCGTGATAGTAGCGTCAGGCTGGCACAGAAAGGCAGGTACTCCACATGCGGAGGTTCATGCTCTGAATATGGCTGGTGAACTGGCAAAGGGAGCAACGGTATATGTAACATTGGAGCCATGCTCACACTACGGCAGGACAGGTCCTTGTGCCAAGGCTTTGGTAGAAGCAAGGGTAAAAAGGGTAGTAGCGGCTATGGAAGATCCTAATCCAAAGGTTGCTGGCAAGGGATTTCAAATTCTTCGTGATGCTGGCATTGAAGTGACTTCTGGTGTCTTAGAGGAAGAAGCCAAAAAGCTGAATGAGCCATTTTTGAAGTGGATTACCACAGGAAAGCCATTTGTAGCTCTTAAAACTGCTATGTCCTTAGATGGCAAGATTGCTACCTCTGCGGGTAAATCGCAGTGGATTACCAATGAGAAATCAAGAATGCGTGTTCATGAGCTGAGGGATATTTTCGATGGTATTCTGGTGGGCATAAATACGGTTTTGAAGGATGATCCAAGTCTTACAACAAGACTTCCATACAAAGAAGGAAAAAATCCAGTTCGTGTCGTATTAGACAGTAAGGCGAAAATTCCTTTGACAGCAAAGCTTTTGACTGACGGTCAGGCTCCTGCAGTGGTTGCCGTTACGGAGAATGCTCCTAAAGAGAATGTTACAGCTATTGAAAATACAGGTGCCAAGGTAATTATCTGCGGTGAAGGTCCTCAGGTGGATATTCAGAAGCTTTTGGAAAAGCTGGGCGAGATGAATATCTGCTCACTTTTCATAGAAGGGGGCGGACAGGTGAACTTCTCCTTTTTAGAGGCAAAGGCGGTGGACAAGGTTTATGCGTTTATCGCTCCTATGCTTATTGGTGGCAAAAATGCACTTACACCAGTAGAAGGGAATGGCTTTGAGGAGCTTAGCTATGCACCACGTCTAAAAAATGTTGAGGTCGAAACTTTGGATGGAGATATTCTTCTGACAGGGGAATTGGGGTGACGGACTGATTGTTTACAGGAATAATTGAAGAAGTAGGCACCATAAAAAGCATGGGGGGCGGCAGTCTCCGCGTGAATGCTAAATTGGTGGTTTCAGATGTGCATATAGGTGACAGTATTGCAGTAAATGGCATTTGCCTGACTGTAACAAGCTTTGATAAGAATGGTTTTACAGCAGACGTTATGCCAGAGACAATACGCCGTACCTCACTTAGCGAGCTGGGAATTGGCAGTCCAGTTAATTTGGAAAGAGCGTTGACCTTGCAGAGCCGTTTAGGCGGTCATATTGTCAGCGGTCATATAGATGGTACAGGAGAAATTATTTCGCTGAAGGACGAAGGCAACGCCATACTGATGAAAATAGGAGCAGGTGAGGACATCGTAGGTCATATCGTAGAAAAAGGCTCCGTAGCACTCGATGGTATAAGTCTTACAGTAGCCAGTGTAAGCGAGAATGATTTTACCGTATCACTGATACCTCATACTCGTCAGGTGACAAATCTTTCCAGCAAGGGAATAGGCTCTATCATCAATATAGAGAATGACGTAGTAGGAAAATACGTAGAAAAATTTGTTTCTCGTCAGAGTAATGAAGAAAAGACAAGTAAATCAAATATAACCATGGATTTTCTTATGAAAAATGGTTTTTAAAGGAGATTTTTAATTATGGCAGATTTTGCAACAGTAGAAGAAGCAATTGAAGAAATTCGTCAGGGTCACATGATTGTGGTAGTAGACGATGAGGACAGAGAGAATGAGGGCGATATTATTTGTGCGGCAGAAACCCTCACTCCAGAGCAGATTAATTTCATGGCTACCTATGCCAAGGGGCTTATCTGTACTCCTATCATTGGCGAGCGTCTTGAGGAATTAAAGATTGGTCAGATGGTGTTAAAGAATACTGATAACCATGAGACTGCATTCACTGTTTCCATTGACGGCATTGATACCGAGACTGGTATTTCCGCTTTTGAGCGTTGCCAGACCATTAAGTTAATGCTCGATAAGAATGCTAAGCCTGAGAGCTTCCGCCGTCCAGGTCATGTATTCCCGCTCCGCTCCGTTCCAGGTGGTGTTCTCCGCCGTGCTGGACATACCGAGACTACAACTGATTTGGCACGTTTGGCGGGCTTCTATCCAGCAGGTCTTTGCTGTGAAATCATGGATGATGACGGTCACATGATGCGTACTCCTCGCCTGATTGAATTTTCCAAGAAGCATGGTCTTAAGATGATTACCGTTCAGTCTCTTATCGAATACAGAAAGCGTACTGAGTGCTTTGTACAGAAGATTGCTGAAGCAGACTTGCCAAGCAAGTACGGTCATTTCCGTATTCATGCTTATGAGAGCAAGCTTGATGGCAAGACTCATTTAGCTATCGTAAAGGGCAATATCAAGGGCAAGGAAAATGTTTTAGTCCGTGTTCATTCTGAGTGCCTGACTGGTGATGCTCTTGGTTCTCTCCGCTGTGACTGTGGCGATCAGCTGGCAACTTCCTTGAAGCGCATTGAGGCTGAGGGTACAGGCGTTGTTCTCTACATGCGTCAGGAAGGTCGCGGTATTGGTCTTGGCAATAAGATGAGAGCGTATGAGCTTCAGGACCAGGGCAAGGATACCGTAGAAGCAAATGTACTTTTGGGCTTTGCTCCTGACCAGCGTGATTATGGTATCGGCGCACAGATTTTATCTGATTTAGGTCTTTCTACCATCCGTCTCATGACAAATAATCCTGCTAAGCGTGCAGGTCTTGAGGGCTATGGTCTGAAAATCGTTGAGCGTGTGCCATTGGAAATCAAGAGCAACGAGTTCAATCAGAAGTACATGCATATAAAGAAAACAAAGATGGGTCACATTTTACCAGAGGAATAATTTTTTAGATAAGGAGAAATATAAAATGCCAAATGTTTTAGAAGGTCAGCTGATTGGTACCGGCATGAAGGTTGGTATCGTAGTATCTCGTTTCAATGAATTTTTAACCTCCAAACTGTTAGGTGGTGCAGAGGATACCCTGCGCCGTCATGGTGTAGCCGATGAGGATATTACTGTTGCATGGGTTCCAGGTGCTTTTGAACTTCCATTCATCGCTAAGAAAATGGCTGAATCCAAGAAGTATGATGCTATCATCGCTTTAGGTGTAGTTATTCGTGGTTCAACCAGCCACTACGATTACGTTTGCAATGAAGCCGCTAAGGGTATTGCACAGGCTAGCATGTCCACTGGCGTACCTGTTACTTTCAGCGTAGTTACCACTGAGAATATCGAGCAGGCTATTGAGCGTGCTGGCACTAAGGCTGGCAACAAGGGTGCTGACGGTGCTATGACTGCTATCGAGCTGGTAAATCTCTTAAAGAATATCTAATTTTTATTAAATATCCGCATTAAATACAGTATCTTAATTGGGTACTGTATTTTTTGTTGTATTTTGTCTTGATATTTTTTTAGATTTCTGTTAAAATTAAATTGTTATTGTTAAAAGTGGAACACTGAAGTAGCAGTGTGATTTTTGTTATCGAAGGGTGTGACTTCATGAATCGTGCCATATTAATTGTTGATGATGCAGAAATGAACCGCGATATTCTCCGTATGTTTTTTGAGGAGCAATATACAATATATGAGGCTGCTGATGGTGATGAAGCTATTAAGCAGATCGATTTACATTCGAGCGAGCTTTCGTTAATTCTTCTTGATCAGATAATGCCAAAGAAGAATGGTATTGAAGTTCTTGACTACATGAAGAGAGCAGAGCTTATTGACTATATTCCAGTAATTATGATTACTGGCGATACTGATGATGAAGTAGCTGTTCAGGCATATGAGTATTCAGCCGCAGATATTATTTATAAGCCTTTTAATCAGGAAATTATCATGCGGCGCAGTCAGAACCTCATTGAGCAGTATGAAAACAGAAACCGCATGGAACAGCTTTTGGATGAGCGTACACGTGAGCTGAGAGAGAGTCAGGAAAAGCTGGCTAAGAACAATGAGTTTTTGATAAATGCTTTAGGCTCCGTTGTAGAGTTCCGCAGTCTTGAATCCGGTGAGCATATTCAGCGTGTCAAGGGATTTACAAAAATCCTGCTAAAGTATGTGCAGAATAATTATCCTGAGTACAATCTGACTGATTCTCAGATTAATATGATTTCTTCTGCCGCTGCCCTGCATGATGTTGGTAAAATTGCCGTACCTGATGCAGTTCTGAATAAGCCAGGCAAGCTGACCTATGAAGAGTTTAATATCATTAAGCGTCATACTATCTATGGCTGTCAGATATTGGAGCAGTTTAAGCAGGATGACAGTGAATTTTATAAGTACTGCTATGATATTTGCCGCTGGCACCATGAAAAATATGATGGCAATGGTTATCCTGACCGCCTTTCCGGGGAGAATATTCCTATTTGGTCACAGGTGGTAGCTGTAGCGGACTGTTTTGATGCTTTAGTGTCTAAGCGTGTGTACAAGGATTCTTATCCTGTTGAAAAGGCTATGGACATGATTAATAATGGTGAGTGCGGTGCTTTCTCTGATAAGATAATGGACTGCTTTGATTTAGCACGCTATGATTTTGTTCAGGCGGTGCAGAACAGTGAATTTACGTATACTAATGTAAGGCGTCCTTCAAGGAACGTGGAAACCATAGAGGAAAGCAAGGCTCGTCAAAGTGCGATGAATAGTTAATGTAGAAAATCTAACATGCAGATGTCGACGATGAAGCCGCAGCAACTATCACCGCTGCGGTTTTCGTTTTAAGGGGGAGAATAGAGTGCAGGAAGTGTTAAAAACAGCCCATGAATGGATGGCAGATTACATGAAATCCTTTTATCATGAGGATAAAAACATCATGCATGGCATTCGGATGAAGGAAATACACACTGGGTATGTAACTGATATTGCCAGAGACCTGGCGAAATATCTGAAGCTTGATGAGCACGATGTACAGCTGGCAGAGCTGATGGGACTGCTTCATGATGTGGGACGCTTCCATCAGTGGACTATTTATCAGACCTTTAATGATGCTGATTCAGAGGATCATGCGGATTTGGGTGTCAAGGTAATAGTTGACCTTCCTTTTTATGATATGCTGAATGACGAGGAAAAGGAGTATCTTCTCTTTGCCATTAAAAATCATAATAAAAAGGAAATTGCTCCAGCTCCTTCGGAAAAGCATCTGATGTTTGCTAAGCTTTTAAGAGACGCAGACAAGCTTGATATTTACAGGGTATTAGAGCCATATCTTGGTCCGACCGACAATAAGGGCTTTGCACCAGGCTTTGTGGAAAAGTTTGTCGCTGGTGAGCAGGTGGATTACACCAAAATGCAGACTCAGGATGACCGCAAGCTGGTACGTCTGATGTGGGTTTATGATATAAATTATTCCTGGACCATGAAAAGACTCATGGAAAGAGGTTACATAGATAAGATAATTAATAATCTTATGGATACGCCTGAGGTAAGAAAGGGCGTGGAACGTCTCAGAAAGCATGTGGATAAGCTGTTGGCTATGGACACAGAGTAATGAAATTTTGTAAAATTTATCTGATGAATTGCAAAAATTTAGCAGGATTTTTTACATATCATATAGAATTTATATAAAAGGAGTATTGTTTTATGGCAGAAATCACTTCAAGCTTCATTCAGAGTGAAATCAATGAAGATTTAAAGAATGGAAAATATACAGAGGGAGTTCATACACGTTTCCCGCCAGAGCCTAACGGTTATCTTCATGTAGGTCACGCAAAGTCTATTTGCCTTAATTTCGGTTTGGCACAGCAGTATGATGGCAAGTGCAATCTTCGTTTTGATGATACCAATCCTGTCAAGGAAGATACTGAGTACGTTGATTCCATTCAGGCAGATGTAAAGTGGCTGGGCTTTAGCTGGGATGACAGAATGTTTTATGCTTCTGATTATTTTGGCAAGCTGTATGACTTTGCTGTAGAGCTGATTAAGCGTGGACTGGCTTTCGTAGATGATTTGAATGCTGAGGAAATCCGCCAGTATCGTGGCACTCTTACTGAGCCAGGCAAGGAAAGCCCATACAGAAACCGCAGTGTAGAAGAAAACCTTGATCTTTTCCAGCGTATGAAGAATGGCGAATTTGCTGATGGTGAAAAGGTGCTTCGTGCTAAGGTTGATATGGCTTCCGGCAACATCAACATGCGTGACCCTGTTATTTACCGTATAGCTCATGCTACCCATCATCGTACTGGTGATGAGTGGTGCATTTACCCAATGTATGACTTTGCTCATCCATTATCTGATGCCATTGAGGGCATTACTCATTCCATTTGTACTTTAGAGTTTGAAGACCACCGCCCATTTTATGACTGGCTGTTAGAGTCTTTAGGCTTTGACGTAAATACCCGTCCTCGTCAGATTGAATTTGCCCGTCTGAATCTCACCAACACCGTTACCAGTAAGCGTAAACTGCGTCAGCTGGTAGAGGAGGGCTATGTTACTGGCTGGGACGACCCTCGTATGCCTACTATTTCAGGTCTTCGTCGTCGTGGTTACACCCCAACAGCTATCCGCAATTTCTGCAAGGAAGTTGGCGTTGCAAAGGCTAACAGTCTCGTAGATGTAGCAATGCTGGAACACTGTGTCCGCGATGACCTCAATACCAATGCCGACCGTGTTATGGCAGTTCTCCGCCCACTGAAGGTAGTTCTGACAAATTATCCTGAAGGTCAGAAGGAGTATATGCTGGCTGAGAATCACCCATTCAAGGGTGGTCACCGCTATGTGCCTTTCACACGTGAGCTTTACATCGAGCAGGAAGATTTCATGGAAGAAGCTCCTAAGAAGTTTTTCCGCTTAAAGCCAGGTGGAGAAGTTCGTTTGAAGCACGGCTATATCATCAAGTGCGAGGACGTGATAAAAGACGAAAACGGAAACATTACAGAGCTTCATTGTACCTATGACCCAGAGTCCAAGACTGGCGGTGCAACAGCTAACCGCAAGGTAAAGGGTACTATTCACTGGGTATCTGCCGAGGAGGCTGTTGATGCAGAGGTACGTCTCTATGATTTCCTCATTGAGACAGATGAGAACGGAGATGTGCCAGCTGATTTCTTAGCCGCAGTAAATAAGGCTTCTCTGGAGACTATTACTGATGCGAAGGTAGAGCCAAGCCTTAAGTTCATAGCAGAGGGCACTCACTATCAGTTCCTGCGTACCGGTTATTTCGTAGTGGATAAGGACACCACCCCAGACCACATCGTATTTAATCGTGTTGTAGGCTTAAAGGATTCCTGGGCAAAGGTGAAAAAGTAATTTTAGTGAGGGATAAAAATGGCAAAAGCAACCAAAATTCCCAAGATACCTAAGAATTTATCCGACAAGGATATGTTTGCAGGGTATGTAGAAGAAAATACCGTTGAAGCACAGTTTATGGCGGCAGAAGCCGAAGCGGAAAAGAAGAAACGTGCTCAGTCGGTGAAGGCGAAGGAAAAGGCGTTATCAGGTCTGCCAGAGGATTTGCTTTTCAAATTGGAAAGAGAAGTAATGAAGCTGCAGATGGAGCTGTTTAATGCTGGCAATAAGAAGTATACTCTCAATGTAAAGCGTGAGGGGAATAATATTATAATTTCGCCTAAGATTAATTGAAGTATAGAGATAGGGGTTTTTAGTTTAGTAAAGGGGGAATTCACATGGATCAGACAACTGTTGCAGTAATAATCTTCGTGGTTGCTTACGCACTGATTATTTCTGAGAAGGTTCATCGTACCATTGTAGCCCTGATGGGTGCGGTGCTGATGATTGGCTTTGGCATTCTGTCACAGGAAGTAGCCATTCACCATATCGACTTTAACACCTTGGGACTGCTTATCGGCATGATGACTATCGTTAATATCACAGCTGAAACAGGTCTTTTCAATTTCCTGGCAATCTGGTCAGCACAGAAAGTAAAAGCTGACCCTATGAAACTGTTATTGGCATTATCACTTCTGACAGCGGTATGCTCCGCACTTCTTGATAATGTAACTACCGTACTTCTGACGGTTCCTGTAACCTTTAGTATTACTTCACAGCTGAAGGTAGATGTAAAGCCTTTCCTGATGGCACAGATTTTATCATCTAACATCGGTGGTACTGCTACTCTGGTAGGTGATCCGCCAAACATCATGATTGGTTCCGCTGTTGGCTTGAGTTTTATGGATTTTATCATGAATCTTACCCTGCCAGCAATCATTATCTTCATCATTACTGTATTTATCCTTGAATGGCTTTATGGCAAGAGCCTGCATACTACACCAGAATTACAGGCACAGGTAATGAAACTTGACCCATACAAGCAGATTCGTGATAAAGTGTTGGTAAAGAAGTGCCTCATCGTTCTTTCTCTTACCATGCTGTTATTTGTAATGCACAGTGCATTGGGCTTAGAGTCTGCTACTGCGGCTCTTGCTGGTGCCAGCCTCCTGCTCTTAGTTACCTTCCATCGTGACGAGGAAATGATTGCTAAGGTACTCAGTAAGGTGGAGTGGGTTGCAATTTTCTTCTTCGCAGGTCTCTTTATTCTGGTAGGCGGTCTGGTAGAAACTGGTGTTATCAAAATGCTGGCTGAGGAAGCGATTAAGATTACTCAGGGCTCCGTTGAAGGTACGGCAATTCTCATTATCTGGATGAGTGCAATAGCATCTGCTTTTGTAGATAACATTCCTTTTGTAGCTACTATGATTCCTCTGATTAAGGACATGGGTGCTATGGGACTTAGCAACTTAGAGCCTATGTGGTGGTCACTTGCTCTTGGTGCCTGCCTCGGCGGTAATGGTACCTTGATTGGTGCTTCCGCTAACGTAGTTGTTGCTTCTATGGCGGCTCAGCATGGCAAGCAGATTTCCTTCATTGGCTTTATGAAGGTTGCATTCCCATGTATGATTCTTTCCGTTATTATCAGTACCATCTATGTATGGCTCCGTTACCTTTAATTAAGTTTTAACACTCTGAACCTCACTGATTATTCGGTGGGGTTCTTTTTATGGAATAACGACTAAGAGATGTCCCCCACTTCTATAAGTGGCGGGTACCTTATTCTATAAACACGGTGGAGCATATCTCCATCGTCGTTGAAACGCTGTCATAGGAAGAAAATGCTTGTTGCATTTTCATGATTGAGGGCGTTATAATAGACATTTTTTACACAAAGATAAAAATCTTGATGTTTGATAGAAAATATGCTAAAATAAGAATAGTAATTATTCAAAAAATGATAAATTTCCATGATTTTTAGTTATATGAGGCAGGGATTTAGGCATGGGATATAGAATAATAATAGCGGGGATAGGTCCGGGAAATCCAGATTATATGGTTCCAGCGGCCCGTATAGCTATTGAAAAGGCAAAAATACTTGTAGGGGGCAGTCGTGCTCTTGGACAGTTTGCAAAGGAAAATCAGGAAACAATGGCTATCAAAGCGGATATTGGGGCGGTAATGGACTTTATTAAAGAGAAAATTGCTACCGATGATGTAGTGGTGATGGTTTCCGGTGATCCAGGTTATTATTCACTCCTTGATGCTGTTCGGAGAAATTTTTCAGAGGATGTTATTGAGGTAATTCCCGGTATCAGCTCTATGCAGCTGGCATTTTCAAGGCTGGCACTTCCTTGGCATGACGCAGAATTATTGAGTTTTCATGGTCGTGAGCCAGAGTCGGAGAAGCTGATTTATCGCGAAGGGCGTATATTAGGCTTTCTTACTGATACAAAAAATAATTCCCGTACAGTTCCAGAAAAACTGATGCAGGCAGGATGGCCGAAAGAGGCTAAATTAGCAATTTGTGCCAGACTTTCCTATGATGATGAAGAAATTGTGCGGACTACTTTGGAAAAATACTGTGAAGTGAAGGAATATAGCAACTGTGTTCTCGTGGTTACAGATTAGTGGGGTGGAATAGAGTGACTTATAAATTAGGTATTCCTGATGAGGAATTTATACGTGGCAAGGTGCCTATGACAAAGCAGGAAGTACGTATTCTTACCATAGTCAAGGCACGTCTTGATGAGGATTCCGTAGTAGTTGACGTAGGTGCAGGGACTGGTTCAATTTCTGTAGAGATGGCTTTGCAGGCACCAAAGGGAATGGTGTATGCTATCGAGAAAAAGAATGCGGCACTTGACCTCATTAACAAGAATTGCGTTAAGTTTGGCGTAGAAAATGTTGAGATTATTGCGGCTGAGGCTCCGGGAGGCATGGAGCGGCTTCCAGAGCTGGATGCGGCAGTTATTGGTGGCAGTGGCAATTATCTCGAGGTTATTTTAGATATTATAGACAGTAAGTTGAAGCCGGGGGGACGTATCGTCTTAAACTGCATTACCCTGCAGACTTTAAATACAGCGATGGTGTACATGAAAACACATCATGCTTATAGCTACGAAATTATTCAGGTACAGGTAAGCCGGTACAGCCAAATTGGCAGGTATGATATGGCAAAAGCTGAAAATCCGATATTTATTGTTACCTGTACAAAGAATGAAGAAAATATAGATGAAGAGGATTAATTATATATGTAATGTTTTACTATTTAGGAGGAAGGATAGATGCAGGTTTATATCGTAGGAGCAGGTCCAGGTGATCCAGAGTTAATCACAGTCAAAGGTAAAAACTTATTAGAAAAAGCGGATATTATTATTTATGCCGGTTCTTTAGTTCCTAAAGCACTTTTGGGATATGCTAAGGAGGGCTGTGAAATTCATAATTCTGCTTCTATGAGCTTGCCAGAGGTAATTGAAGTAATTGACCGTGGCGTGAAGGAAGGAAAAATGGTGGTTCGTCTGCATACTGGCGACCCAGCTATTTATGGTGCTATTCAGGAACAAATGGACGAGCTGAAAAAGCGTAATATAGAATTTACAGTAGTGCCGGGTGTAAGCTCTTTCTTAGCAACGGCTGCGGCTCTTAAGCAGGAATACACATTACCAGGCATTTCACAGACAGTTATCATCACTAGAAACGAAGGCCGTACCCCAGTGCCAGATAGGGAAAAACTGAGAAGTTTGGCGGCACATCAGGCTACTATGTGCATTTTCCTAAGTATTACCATGCTTGATAAGGTGGTAGAGGAACTGATAGCTGGTGGTTATGCTCCTGATACTCAGATTGCTATTGTGCAGAGGGCGAGCTGGCCAGAGCAGAGAATTTTCCGTGCTACCTTGGAGACTATCGTAGATACCATTAAGAATGAAAATGTTGACCGTACTGCCATGATAGTAGTAAGCCGTTGCTTGGGAGCTGATTACGAGCTTAGCCGTCTGTATGCTCCAGAATTTAGTCATGGCTTCCGTCAGGCAAGTGTACCAGAAAAATAGGCATGAGGTGATATTATGCATTATGGTATTTTTGCTGCAACGAGCAAGGGTGCAGAATTGGCTTTGCAGGTTCGTGATGTTTTATGTGCTGATATTGCTGCGGAAGCAGATGTATTTGTAAAGAAGGGCAAAACTGATGCGGGCGGTGTACTGGAGTATGAACGTCTGTCAGAGCTGGTAAAGGCTGTTTTTTATCAGTATGATGGCTTGATTTTTATCATGGCCACTGGTATTGTAGTGCGTTCTATTGCTAAATTAATGGTGAGTAAGTTACAGGACCCAGCTATAGTTGTTATGGATGAAAATGCCAAGCATGTTATAAGTCTGCTTTCAGGTCATATGGGCGGTGCAAATGCCTTGACACGCAAGCTGGCTTTGGCACTTGATTCCGATCCTGTAATTACTACGGCAACGGATATTAATGACCAGTTCGCTCCAGATGCTTTGGCGGCAGAATTAGGGCTGAAGGTTTACCCAAAGGACAGCATTAAGATACTGAACAGTGCTATGCTTGAGGGGAAGAAGATTCGTCATTATATAGATAAAACTATGCCAAGAGCGGAGCTTATCTGCCAGCGGATGTGGGATAAGGGCGTTGATGCTAAAATCGTTAATTTGGAAAGCATTCCCAATGATGGAGAATTAAAGACGATTTTAAGCAACAGGATTTTTGAGCCAAAGGAAGGCGTATTATATTTAAGACCTCGAAAGCTTGTAGCAGGCATGGGATGCAGGCGCGGTACTTCCATAGATATGCTTTACAATGCTCTGGAAATGGCATGTCATACTATCGGCAGGGAGATAACTGAGCTTGATATGCTGGCTAGTATCAACGTCAAATCTGATGAAAAGGGGCTTTTGACATTGGCAGAAAAGCTTGGTGTAGAGATACGTTTCTTTGATCAGGAAGAACTTTTGGTACAGATAGAAAAGCATGGGCTTTCTACCTCTAATTTCGTAGAGGCAAATGTGGGCGTGGGCAATGTAGCGGAAGCTTCGGCTCTTTGCTGTGTGGAAAATGGACAGATTTTAATGCGTAAGATGAGATATGGAAAGGCAACGGTGGCACTGATATGGGAAAGATAACAGTAATCGGCATAGGACCTGGCAGTCTGGAGGATATGACTCCAAGAGCGAGAAAGGCAATAGAGTCTGCCGAGGTAGTAGTCGGCTACAAAACATACATTAAATTGGTAGAGAGCATTATTGGCGGTAAGGAAATTATCGACAATGGAATGATGCAGGAGGTCGAGCGTTGCCAGCTGGCGGTTAAGTCTGCGGCAGAAGGAAAGGAAACCGTTGTAATATCCAGCGGTGACAGTGGAATTTATGGCATGGCAGGACTGGTTTTGGAATTGGTTCTCCAGCTTCCAGAAAATGAAAGACCGGAATGGGGCGGTGTCGTAGCAGGTATTTCAGCGGTACAGGCTTCAGCGGCTATTTTAGGTGCCCCATTAATGCATGATTTTGCTGTTATCAGCCTCAGCGATTTGATGACTCCATGGGAACTGATTAAGAAGAGAGCAGAAGCGGCGGCGTCTGCTGATTTTGTTATAGCCCTTTACAATCCAAAGAGCCACAAGCGTGTAAATCATATCGAGGAAATTCGCGAAATCGTCATGAAGTATCGTTCTCCAGAAACTCCGGTAGGTATTGTAAGCAGTGCTTCACGAGATGCAGAGGAGAAGGTAATTTCCAATTTGGAGAATTTTACCAAGGAGGATATTCACATGTTTTCCTTAGTAATTATCGGTAATAGCAATACCTATGTAAAGGACGGCTATATGATAACTCCAAGAGGCTATAAACTGTAATGAACAAGAAAATTTTTGTAGTAGCTGGCACACAGGATGGCAGGGAATTAGCGGGCTTTTTGCATGAAAATGGCTACAAGGTAATTGCTTCTGTTGTTAGTAAGTATGGTGAAGAATTATTAAAGCAGTATGAGGGAATTGAAATAAATGATAAGCCTTTGGATTCTGCTGGCTTGACGGAATTTATCGCAAAAAATAATATTTCTCTGCTGGTGGATGCCAGTCACCCTTATGCGGCGAATGCCTCACAGAATGCCATGAAAGCCTGTCATAATACTAAGATACCTTATATTCGCTATGAGCGTAAACAGACGGTGCTTGATTATGAAAAGGCTTATTATGTAGAAAATTATGCAGAGGCTTCTAAGAAGGCAAGTGAACTGGGAAAGAATATTTTTCTTACTACGGGAAGCCGTAATTTAGAGGCATTCACAGCATCACCTTATCTGAAGGACTGCAAGCTGACCTGCCGTGTTCTGCCAGAGCCGGAGGTAGTGCTTCTTTGCCGTAATTTAGGTTTTTTGCCGGAAAGCATTATTGCCATGCAGGGACCATTTTCTAAATTAATGAATTTAGAGATGTATAAAAAATATGAAGCTGATGTAGTCATCACCAAGAACAGCGGTTCTTTGGGCGGTACTGATACCAAGGTGGAAGCGGCTATGGAACTGAATTTGCCATTGATTATAATTGACCGTCCCAAAGTGCAGTATGACAATGTGACTGATAATTATGATGATGTGTTAGCTTTTGTAAGGAAGGAACTTTAAAGATGGATTTTATTAAAAAGCCAATGGAAATAGAAAACCGCAGTATGGAAATTATTGCGCCATACTTAGAAAAATTAAATCTGAGTGAAGCAGAGACCAAGGTGTATTCCCGCATTATTCATGCCGCAGGCGATGTGGAATATGCACCTATTATCCGTATTCATCCAGAGGCTATTGAAATGGCACAGAAGGCATTAAAAAATGGTGCTGATATCTATACAGATGTAGAAATGGTGCGTACTGGTATCAATAAGAGAAAGCTGGCTTCCTTTGGCGGTGAGGTTTTCTGCAAGGTAGCAGACCCTGAAATCGCCGCTATTGCTAAGGAACAGGGAATTACCCGTTCTATGGCGGCTATGCGTGATTTTGGCGAAAAGCTGAATGGCTCTATTGTTGCTATCGGCAATGCTCCAACTGCACTTTTTGAGGTTCTTCGCATGGTTGAGGAAGAAGGTATCCGTCCTGCCTGCATTATCGGTATTCCTGTCGGCTTTGTAGGTGCGGCTGATTCCAAGGCGGCTTTGGCAGAAAATACCAAGGTCCCATACATTACAGTCGAAGGAACTAAGGGGGGCAGTCCGATTGCGGCGGCTTCCGTAAATGCTATTATGTATCTTATTGATAACAGCAGATTTTAATTTTTGAGTAACGAAAAGGGTGCTTTCTATTGAGAAACGATATACCAAGAGTAGTTATCGGGGCGGTAAGCTCTGGTTCAGGTAAAACTACCATTGTAACGGGAATTTTATCAGCACTTCGCCAGCGTGGCTTAAATGTACAGTCCTATAAAATAGGTCCTGACTATATTGACCCCGGCTATCATAAGCTGGCTAGCGGTAATCCTGCTCATAATCTTGATTCATGGCTCATGCCACAGGAAAAATTAAAGGAAGTATTCTGCCGTACCGCGGAAGAGGCGGATATTGCCATTATCGAGGGCGTGATGGGGCTTTATGACGGTGGCAGGAAGGGAGTCAGCTCTACTGCGGAGATTGCCAAGCTTTTGGACGCACCTGTGATACTTGTTATTGATGCAAAATCTATGGGGGCTTCGGCAGCGGCAATTGCTTTGGGCTTCAAGATGTATGACCCAGAGGTAAAGCTGGCAGGTGTGATTTTAAACCGTCTTGGCTCACCAACCCATAAGACCATGATAGAAAATGCCCTGAAAAATATTGGCATTGATGTTTTTGGTGCCATAAGGCGTGATGATAGCCTTGTTATGCCAGAGCGTCATTTAGGTCTTTTGCCTGTGGAAGAAAATGAAGAACAGGAAATTGTGGATAAAATAGGTGAGGCTGTTGGCAATCAGGTGGATTTAGATGAAATAATGAAGCTGGCTGAGACACAGTTTTCCATAGATATAGACGAAATTGAAGAAGATAATGAAAACGAAGACATTCCGCAGAAAAAAATAAAAATCGCTGTGGCTAAAGACGATGCCTTTTCCTTCTATTATCCTGAGAGTATCCGTATGCTTGAAAAATGCGGGGCAGAGATTGTGAATTTCAGTCCCTTAAAGGATAAGAAGCTCCCTAAGTGTGACGGTGTTATTTTGGGCGGTGGTTTCCCAGAGATGTTTGCTGAAGAATTGCAGGCGAATGTTTCCATGCAGGAATCACTTCGCAAGGCGGTAAATAAGGGAAAGCCTGTTTATGCAGAATGTGGCGGTTTCATGTACCTGACGGAAGGTCTGACGGACTTTGAGGATGTTTTTCACCCTATGACGGGTATTATCCCTGTTAAGGTGCAGATGAATAAAAAGCTTCAGATGGTAGGCTATGTTGAAGCTAAGATGGAGTTATCCACAGTTTTAGGTGAAAAGGATACCGTTATCAAGGGACATGAATTTCATTTTTCTTCGGAAATAGCAGAAGAAAACAAGGATATGCAGGGCTTTGAAAGAGCGTTTACCTTTACAAGAATGAGAAATAATGCTACATATCCAGCAGGTTTTGTCAGGGATAATGTTCTTGGCTCCTATCTGCACATTCATTTCATTGGCTGTCCAGAAAGTGCACAGTATTTTGTGGATAAATGCCGTGAAAACAGACGTAAGAGGAAGAAAGAATGATTGTTTTAGTTACAGGCGGTGCCAGAAGCGGAAAAAGCTCCTTTGCGGAAAAATACGTGGCGAAGTATGGCAAAAGAATAGCCTATATTGCTACAGCCCAGATTTTTGATGAAGAAATGAAATTTAGGGTTGACCTTCATCAGAGCAGAAGACCATCAGAGTGGCAGACCTATGAAGCACCATTTGATGCACATAAGGCTATTTTAGAGGCTGGCGAAAAGCATGACATGATTCTCTTTGACTGCATGACTATCTACACCAGTAATCTGCTTTTTTCCTTATCTGATATTGATGATTCAAAGAGAAATTATGAATTAATCAGAGAAAAGTTTAGTCAGTTAATTGAAGCGGCTAAGTCTATCAAAGGTACGGTGGTTTTTGTCACCAATGAGGTAGGCTGTGGCATTGTGCCGGATAATCATTTATCAAGGGAATATCGTGATTTGGCTGGTTTAGCTAATCAGTTAGTGGCAGAAGTGGCAGATAAGGTATATCTTGTGGTTTCAGGTATTCCTGTGGATATTAAAAAATTTTCTGAGGTTTTGGATAGTGCAGAAAATAACTGATTTTATATTAAAAATGAATAGGAGCATGGTGGTAGGACTCAGCTTTATAGGGATTATCCTTATAGGTGCGGTACTGCTCATGCTTCCTATTTCTCATACTAATGGAGAATGGATGCCTTTTATTGACGCTCTGTTTACAGCTACCTCAGCGACTTGTGTTGTGGGGCTGATTATAGAGGATACAGGCACGTATTTTAATCTTTTAGGTCAATTAATTATTATTTTGCTCATACAGATTGGTGGTGTAGGTGTCATGACACTGACCACGATGATTATTTTGGGAATGGGCAAAAAGCTTGGATTAAAGGAGCGTCTTTTAATTCAGGAAGCTCTTAATCAGGATGGTCCTGCTGGTGTTATTAATTTGGCGAAAAGAATGCTTCGTTATACAGCTGTTATAGAGCTTTTCTTCGGTACTGTACTGGCTCTTTACTGGTATGATACTACTGATTTGGGGCTAAAAGCCATCTATTTTGGCTATTGGCATTCCATATCTGCCTTCTGTAATGGCGGTTTTGACCTTATGGGAAATTTCAGCAGTTTAACAGCTTTTGCAGAGGATTGGGTTGTTAATATATGCGTTATGTCTCTTATTACGTTAGGCGGTTTAGGCTTTGCCGTAGAGGGAGAAATACTGCATAAGCATAATTGGCGTAAGTTTAATTTGCAGACAAAGGTCGTTATTCTTGGTTATCTCATTCTTTCATTGGGCGGTGGATTAATAATCTGGCTGTTTGAGGCTGGCAATATGGATACCATAGGTGGTCTTAGTGAATCAAGTCAGTTTATGGCATCGCTTTTTCAGTCGGTCACTTGCCGTACTGCTGGCTTTAATACCGTAGATGTTTCATTAATGCGTGAGGATACGCTATTTTTGATGATGATTCTTATGTTTATAGGCGGTGCACCTGCTTCTACTGCTGGTGGTCTGAAAATAACAACTACAGCAGTGCTTATTATGTCGACAGTAGCATTTTTAAGAGGCAGGAAGGATGTAGTAATTTTTCATAAACGTATCAGTGAAGATGTTATTTTCAAAAGCATGGGTGTATTTGTATTATGCGTGCTTTGGATAGGTATTGCTTTTGCCGGTCTGCTGGTATTTAATGATACGCATAAGCATTTCCACTTGATTTTATGCGAGCTGTTTTCGGCTTTTGGCACAGTTGGCTTGGGAGTCGGAATAACTTCGGAATGGAATACTATCTGTAAGATGATTTTAATCATAACCATGTTTATTGGACGAATTGGCATTTTGACATTTACTATGTCAATTGTATCTAAAAAGCCGGATAAATTGCGTTATCCGTCAGAGGACATGATTATTGGTTAAAAAGGAGAGATTTCTTAAATGAAACAGATTTTAGTGGCTGGTTTAGGGCAGTTTGGAAGCAGTATAGCCTTAGCACTTGAAAGTTTAGGATTTGATGTAATAGCTATTGACACGGATGAAAAAATCGTGCAGGAACTTAGCAATAAGCTGACTTATGTGGTTTGTGGCAATGTAGCGGATGAAGCTAATTTAAAGGCATTAGGTGCGGATTCTGTAGATGTGGCTATTATCGGTATTAAAAATTTACAGAGCAGTGTCTTGGCTACCTTAATGCTGAAGGAAATTGGCATTAGAAGCATTATTGCCAAAGCCAGTGATGATATGCATGGCAAGATTTTAGAAAAAATTGGTGCGGACCGTATTGTTTATCCTGAAAGAGATACCGCTAACCGCATTGCCAGAGCTATGTATTATGCCAATGCACTTGAATTTGAAAGCCTGCCTGATGGAACTGGATTTATGAAGATAAAGGTTCCTGATTCCTTAATAGGAAAAAATCTCATAGAAGCGGATTTTCGTAAGAAATTCAATATAAATGTAGCAAGTGTTACCAGAGGCTTGAAGGTGATGGTTAATCCTGATCCAAAGGAACCGTTGCAGGGTGATGATATTTTAACTTTGTTCGGCACAAACGAAAGTCTTGATAAGGTAAGCAATACTTATAAATAATTGCTGATTTTATGAAATTGGGAAGGAGACAAAATGGCGAATTATATCATGTGCATGGGGACAAGCTCTCATGTGGGTAAAAGTATTTTGGCAACAGCTTTATGCCGTATCTTTTATCGTCAGGGTATAAAGGTTGTGCCTTTCAAGGCTCAGAATATGGCACTTAATTCCTATGTAACCAGAGATGGCGGTGAGATGGGCAGAGCACAGGTAGCACAGGCAGAAGCGTCTGGCATGGAGCCATTTGTGGAGATGAATCCGGTTCTTTTGAAGCCAACGGGAAATTCCTGTTCTCAGGTTGTTCTGATGGGTAAGCCAGTAGGAAATATGTCAGCAAGGGAATATCATAAGGGATATTCTTTGAAAGCGTGGTCTACTGTTACTGAGGCATTAGCAAAATTAGATAAGGAATACGAAACCATAGTTATAGAAGGTGCAGGCAGTCCGGCAGAAATTAATCTTAAAGACCATGATATAGTGAATATGAGGGTAGCAAAGCACTTAAATGCACCTGTTCTGCTTATTGCGGATATTGACAGGGGCGGTTCGCTTGCTTCCTTAGTCGGTACATTGGAACTGCTTGATGAAGAGGAAAGAGCTTTAGTAAAGGGATTGGTTATTAATAAATTCCGCGGTGATGTTTCCCTATTTACGCCAGCAGTAGAATTTTTGGAGAAAAAGACAGGCAAGCCGGTTTTGGGTGTAGTTCCTTACATTCCAAAGATGGGCATTGATGACGAGGATTCTGTTTCATTGCAGGAAAAGCAGTCTATGGCAGAAAAAGCAGGTAATGCCATAAAAATAGCTGTTATTCAGACACCTAAGATTTCTAATTTCACAGACTTTGATGCTCTTTCCGGTGAGGAGGATGTTTCACTGTACTACGTGCAGGACGTTTTGAGCTTGGGTGAGCCGGATTTGATTATTCTTCCGGGCAGTAAGAATACCACCGAGGATATGCTTTACCTTACAAAGTCAGGCATTGGTGAAAAGATAAAGGAAAAATTGGCAGGTGGTACTCCTGTAATTGGTATTTGTGGCGGTTATCAGATGTTAGGCGAGGAAATTCGTGATCCACAGCATACAGAATCAGATAATGATATGGTGGCTGGCTTGGGGCTTCTTGGCATGATTACCACCTTTGAAACAGAAAAGCTTACCACTCAGGTCAAGGCAAAATGTGCTGGCTTAGAATTTTTAGGCAGTAATATTTCCGGTGAAAATCTGAGGGGCTATGAAATTCACATGGGACATACAGAATTTACCAGAAGTGATGATTTACATCCTTTTGTCATTACAGAGAGACGAAATGAATCCTGTGAGACTGCAGAAGGCTGTGCCCGTAAGGATGGTCTTGTTTTTGGCACATATATTCATGGTATTTTTGATGAAGACAATTTCCGCAGAAATGTATTAAATGCACTTCGTGAAAAACGTGGTCTTTCTCCTTTGCCTGTTACGAGAAATCTTTTGGCAGAGAAACAGCAGGCTTATGAGCATTTGGCTGATGTGGTTGAGGAAGCCCTTGATATGAAAAAGCTGAAAGAAATAATGGAAGGTGTTTAATTTGTTGACTGCAATAATAGCCTTCTTTTTAGATACTCTCATAGGTGACCCACGAAGCCGTTTTCATCCTGTGGTGCTTATTGGCAACCTTATTTCCGGGCTGGAAAAATCCATTTATCACCCTGATCTTACGGATAAAAGAAAATTTTTATACGGTGGTTTACTGGTGATAGTGGTGCTTTACATCACCTATGCCTTGACGGATTCTATCATTCAGCTGGCTTCATTGACAGGAAATGTTTTTATATACTATGGTGTACAGGCATTGATACTCAGCTTTACTATTTCTCCACGCAGTCTTTCAGAGGCAGGACGTGAGCTGTATGGCTTTCTGCAGGAGGGCGATTTGGAGAATGCACGTTACAAGGTCGGCTGGATTGTAGGACGTGATACGGATAAGCTGACTTCGGGCGAGGTGACTCGTGCTACGGTAGAAACTATTGCCGAGAATACTACAGATGGAATTATTTCACCATTATTTTTCTTTGTCATAGGCGGTGTTCCGTTGGCGGTTCTTTATAGGGCGGCTAATACAATGGATTCTATGCTCGGCTACAAAAATGAAAAATATCTTTATTTTGGCAGAGTTGCGGCTCGTGTTGACGATATACTGAATTATATTCCTGCTAGGATTACGGGTATTCTCTTTGTAATATCTGCCTTGCTTTTAGGTTATAACTGGCGAAATTCATGGAACATGCTCATGCGTGATGCCAGCAAGCACCCAAGTCCTAATGGCGGTTGGGCGGAGGCTTCTGTGGCTGGGGCTTTAAATATACGTCTGGGCGGATATAATTCTTACTTTGGGGTGCTTCATTTTCGTGAATACATGGGTGAACCGATAGAAGAACTGGAGAGTACACATATAATGAAATGTATTCGCATGATGTACACTGCCACGATACTGTTTCTTTTGGTAATATACTGTTGCCAAATGCTGCATAATTTTGGTATAATATAGTAAGATTTGTTTAT
>CALZDE010000001.1 GCA_945637225.1 uncultured Selenomonadaceae bacterium | reverse complement strand
TTGATGATATATCAGATGGTACTGCCATATCTAATAGAATAAGCAATATAAAAAAATGTTTGATAAACATGATCACATCTGAAAATGACGTATTGAAATCGATAAATGACAATAAAAAACTCCTATTATCAAAAGACTTTATAAAATTGTATCTCTCACTAGATACGAAAGATAGAATAATTGAGTATGAGAAATTTTGTTCTAATCATTTTGGCAAATCATCTCAGGTTTCATATGCTTTTACGTTAACTGGCAACAAAAGATTTGATTTGAATTGGTTTCGAGATTGTATTATGTTAGATTTTGAAAATACAAAAATACCCGCTCCGTTGTATTATGAGAAATTTCTAACTATAGAATATGGAGATTGGCATAAATTTGTTAAGGGCGGGGAGGATCATGAAGTTAAGGCTTTTAGTGCGGATATTCCATATAAAGAAATGCTTCAAAGGATAGTCGATTAAACAATAAAAGTAATGAAACTGTTGTTTTAGGTGATATGTATGAAAAAAATTATAGTTTATATATTAACTGCTGGAAAACATCCAACGATGAAACGTATTTCAAATGAAATTGCTGATGCTTTTGAAGCATTGGATAATAATGTTGTAAGGATATACATAGAGAAACAGGAAGATAGACAATTAGCATATGATTTAATGAAAAATGGTGAAATCGAATTTAGTGTAGGTTTAAATAATTGTGTATATGGAATATATACATCACCTGGTGAGACAATGTATAAAAATCTTGATACTCCATATGTGTCTATATTGTTGGATGCTCCATATAATCTAACTGTGGATAATATAGGATTTGATTGTAAAAATCATTTTCTTTGCTTGTTAGATAAATCACATTTAGGAATAGTTAAAAAGCTTTATCCACATAAGAAATTTTACGGAGAAATGTTTTTGCCTTTAGGCGGTATAGCAGGTGGTAATGAAGATGAAGTTTTCAGCAGAGAACGCCCCTATGATGTAGTGGTATCAGCAAGCAGTTTTTCTAGTGGTAATCCTGTACGTTTTTGGCACGAGGATGAAGCTGATAAAAACTTTATAAGAATACTTGATGATGTAGCAGATTACTTACTCACTGAACCAGTTAGTGTAGCAGAAGGTTTTAAGTATGTGTTAAATGAGCGTGGATTATATGATGACAAATTTATGCTGGCAATGATTCCGTATTATTTTAAGGTATTTCGCTATATAAAAACTGTGCGAAGAGCTAAGTCTATAGAGCTATTAGTAAAAAATGATATTCATGTAGACATTTTTGGTGATGGCTGGGATAATGTTCCTATTGTGAGAGATAATATCGGTAAATGTGTGCGCTTACATAAAGGCACATCATATCAGGAAGCATTGGATTTAATGGCACGAGCTAAGGTCGTTTTTCAAGATCAGGCAGAGTTTAATAATGGTGCACATGACAGGGTGTTTTCAGCTATGCTTAGTGGTGCTGTGGTTGTCAGCGAATATAGCAGTTATTTAGATAAAGAATTTAGTAATGGTAAAGATATTTTCATGTATGACTGGAAAAATGGTATTAGTCAAGTAAATGTAATTAAAGAATTAATAAATGACGAATCTAAGCGTTTATCAGCTGCTGTTAGTGCATATGGTAAGGTAAATGAACGTCATAGATGGATGAATAGAGCACAAAGTATTGTAGAAGCAATGGCTATACTTAGGAAATAAAAGGAAAGATTTATATAAATGCGTTAAAAATAATTTGTACTATGATATCTAGATAAATTAGAATAGGATTATGGTAATAGTTTATACGAGGAGTATATAAAAATGTCACCAGAGGGCTGGAAGTTGTATATCAAAGCCTTAGAATTATGGCAAAAAAAAGAATACGAAAAAGCTGAAAATATGCTATCCATGCTTTTACCTTCTGACAGGGCATATCATAAGGTTATCCTTTTGTATGCATATATCCAGCGTGATAGTGGCAAGTATCTTACAGAAATTAAAACTTTAACTGATAGTATCAAAATTTTTGTAGATAAAAGTCCATTATTGTTATCGGATTTGTATTCTCTATTAGGTGAAGCATATAATATCATTGGTAATGCACGTGAAGCAGTAAATAATTTTTTATTATGTTGTCAGCATGATTTTAAGTATAATCAATTTTCTAAGGCAATAGAGTCCTACAGTAACGCTATTTTTGCTTCAGCAGGTATTCAAGATTTTTCTGTTAATGAAGCTCAATGTTTATATAGTGGTTATCGTGATTTGTTAGAATATAATTTTTCGCCTATGCCTTCTGTGAAATATTATCATAAAAAGCTCCGTATCGGCTATTTATCGGCTGATTTTCGTCATCATCCTGTAGGTTATCTTCTTTATCCATTGATTAGAGGTTTTTCTCAGGATAAATTTCAGGTATATTGTTATTCTATTGGAAGTGCACAAGATGATGTTAATTCTGCTTTTAAGGCTTGTCCAGTAGAGTGGAGAGAGGTTGCTAAACTTGATTATATTAAATTGGCTGAACAGATTCGTGCTGATGAGATAGATATTTTAGTTGATTGTGGCGGACATACCTGTAATAATCGTTTGGCAGTATTTGCATTACGTCCTGCACCTGTTCAGATTTCTGCTATTGGATGGGTTGGTAGTACAGGGTTATACGATACGGATTATATTTTAACGGATAATTACTGTGCTCCATTTGAAACAAATCCTTTTTATACAGAAAAGTTTTTAACAATTCCAGGCTCACATTTTTGTTTTTCTTATTTAAAAGGAAAGTATCCTGAAATTATGGAATCACCTTTTAGACGTAATGGATATATAACCTTTGGCTGTTTTAATAATTTTGCTAAAATTACAGATAAAATGCTTGAAAATTGGAGCATAATTTTAAATAAAGTTCCAAATAGCAAATTAATATTAAAACATAAATTATTAGGATATGAAGAAGGTCAGCAGTTAGCTAAGGCTAGATTGTTGAAGGCAGGTATTTCTATTGATAGAGTAGAGCTTAGAGGGTTTAGCAGTGATTATCTTCAGCAGTACAATGATATTGATATTGCGTTGGATACATTTCCTTATACTGGAGGTATGACTACCTTTGATTCTCTTTATATGGGGGTACCTGTTATTTCTTTAGTTGGTAAGCGTCATGGTGAGCGTTTTGGATTTAGCTTGCTGTCTAATGCGGGACTTGATATGCTGACAGCAGATAATGAAGATGAGTATATAGCAAAGGCGAGGGCTTTAGCAGAGAATGGTGATATACTGTCAAAACTTCATGAAAATTTGCGTGATGTTGTAGAGAAATCTCCGTTGATGGACGATGTGGGTTATGTGGCTAGTGTAGAAAAAATATACGAAGATATTGTGGGGAGAGATTAATGGGAGTAGCTGATGCTGCTCCTTTTCTTGCATTGTGATTAGTGCTGGTGTATAATATTAGTACTAGAATAGAGGAAAGGAGCTGATCGTATGGGGCGTTATCTGAATCCAGGTGGAGAAGGATTTAAAGTATTATTAAATTCAGATATATGTGTGGACAAAACTGGGCTATTAAAATATGTTAACAGTGTTATTAATACTACCTATCGTTATCTTTGTGTCAGTCGTCCACGCCGTTTTGGCAAGACTACGACTATGAATATGCTTAGTGCTTATTATGGTGTTACAGTTGATGGAGCAGATATTTTTAAGGATATGAAGATTGCCCAGGACAGGGATTATAAGAAACATCTTAATAAGTATAATATTATAAAGGTTGAAGTAGTAAAAATGGGCTTGGCAGAGTCTTCTGTTGATAAATGGGTGGCTAAGCTGCGCAAGGTTTTGATGCATGATTTTAAAAAAACATATCCTGATTTAGAATTCATTGATGAAGATGATTTCATAATGTGTATGGAAGATGTCTATGAATATACCGGTAAGAAATTTATTATCTTGATAGATGAATGGGATGTGCTATTCAGGGAACGTGAAAATGATGTAGCGGCTCAAAAGCAGTATCTTGATTTTCTTAGGATGTGGCTTAAGGATCAGGATTATATTGCTCTTGCATATATGACTGGGATATTGCCTGTAAAGAAATATGGTAAGCATTCTGCACTCAATATGTTCAAAGAGTATTCTATGGAAAATCCACGCGAACTTCAGGAATTTGTTGGCTTTACTGCTGATGAAGTAAAGCAATTATGTTTAAAATATGGTATGGATTATCGTCAATGTAAGGCGTGGTATGATGGTTATACTTTCTTAAATGTGAAGGAGATATATAATCCACTGTCTGTTGTAGAAGCTATGACATCAAGATATTATGCTAATTACTGGAATAAGACAGAAACATTTGAAGCACTGAAGGTTTATATCGACTTGAACTATGATGGATTAAAAGACAGTATTTTGACACTTATGGCAGGAGAACGCCGTAAGATAGTAGTGGATAATTTCTCTAATGATATGGTAACATTTAATAGTGCTGATGATGTTATGACACTTCTTATTCATTTGGGATATTTAGGTTATGATATTGAGCGTGAAGAGGTATTTATTCCAAACAATGAGATAAGAGCGGAGTTTGCTGCTGCAGTTAGGAATAATTCAGGATATGCGGAGGTAGCAAAGGCAATTAAGACTTCAGATGAATTACTAGAGGCAACTATAGCTTGTGATGCAGAAAAGGTGGCACAGCTTATAGAAAATGCACATCTTGAAACATCTCATATCCAATATAATGATGAAAATGCTCTTTCATATACAATTTCTTTAGCATATTATACTGCACGAAAAAAATATAATATAATTCGTGAAATGCCAGCAGGAAAAGGTTTTGCGGATATGATATTTTTACCATTGCCACATCATCCAGAACTGCCAGCTATGATAATAGAGCTAAAGTGGGATAAGTCTGCTGAGACGGCTATTAGCCAGATAGAAAATAAAAAGTATAGTGAGGCATTAAAAGGGTATGAAGGAAATATACTTTTAGTGGGTATTAATTACGATAAAACTACTAGGAAACATTTTTGTGAAATAAAAAGAGGTTAATTTATGGCTTTGACAGTAAAGACGGGTTTATTACATTTTTTAAATCCGTCAATAGAAAATTTAAAAATTTTAACAATAGAGAGTGCGTTATATCTTCCAAAACTAAGGGAATTAATGCCGAATGCGGAGATTTATGCGGTGGTTGAGGATGAGGATGTTGCGGAATTTCCTGAGTATATGGAGTTAAACATTCATTGGACTTTCCTTAACTATCTTGAAACACCGCTTCCTTATGAATATGAATTTTTTGATTATATCATTGGTGAGCATGCTCTTGAGCTTGCGGCGAATACCAAGGATATGGCTTCCGGTATCAGTTTTTATTTGAAGCCTACGGGGTATTTCCTTTCTACTTTTACCAATGTCCGCTATTGGAAGGTTATTCAGGGGCTTATGAAGGGTGATTACAGGTTTTTAGACAGGAAGCCTTACAGCAAGCAGGATTATACTCGTCTTTTGGCTTCATCTTTTTATAAGGATGTTGTTTTTGCACCACAGAAGCATTATGCGCCGGATGGTTTTATTGAAAAGCTGACTTCTATCGGTTTTGAAAATTATGGTGATGATTTAGAAACTGAAATCTGGATGACTAAGGCGGCGAAGTCCACTCCTGAAATTCTTGCCCTAAAGCAGATGTACACGCAGGAGGACAGGCGGATTTTAGCTACTCTTTTGCATCGTCTTGAATATGATATTAACATCATGGAGAACACAAAGTCTCTGTATAAGCTTTGTTCGGAAAAATTTATTTTTGCGGCTTATGTAGTGGATTTTATTCAGCAGGCTGTTTTGGAACAGGATAGATTATTTGCAAATATTATTCCTGCTCTTGATGAATTGGGATTATCCAGCTGGGCTGATGAGCTTGTTGATGAAATGGCTGACAGGCTGGTTTATGATACCCGCATTACTACCATTGAAAAGTGGAAGAACCGCATTACCGGTCAGTACAAGGTAAATGAGCATTCTGGTCGTCGTATCAAGGACTGCAAGAATGAAAAGGGTTTTTCTCCTGATAAGACGATTGCTTTTATTACCTGCACTAATAATGCTTTCTGGTATGATGAGGCACTTATTTACCTTGATGAATTAATTGTGCCAGATGGCTATGGTGTTGAAATTATTGCCGTTCATGACGCTAAGTCTATGTGTGAGGGGTATAACAGGGCGATGTCTATGACCTCTGCCAAGTACAAGGTTTATTTTCATCAGGACTGCTTTATTGTTAATGATAATATCATAAGTGAAATGCTGTCTATTTTTAAGGATAAGGAAATTGGTGCTATTGGTACTATCGGATGCCGTAATCTGCCTGCCAGCGGTATATGGTGGGATGGTATGCGTGTTTATGGCAGGGTAATTCATGCCTGTGAAGCAGAGAGTGTGGTTGATTCTGAGGTACAGAGACCAACTGAGGAATTTATTCAGGTTGAGGCGGTTGATGGTCTTTGCATTGTTACCCAGCAGGATACAAAGTGGCGTGAGGATTTGTTTGATGGCTGGCATTTTTATGATGTTTCTCAGTGCAAGGAGCTTGCTCGCAGGGGCTTTAAGACTGTTGTTCCTCGTCAGGATAACTGCTGGTGTATTCACTGTCCGAAGGAGAAGCCATTGGATAAGGCTTATAAGGGCTACAACAAAATTTTCTTGAAGGAGTACGGAAAGGAATTAAATCCTGAAATCTGATTTTGCTTATTTAATTATTTTGAAAAATTTCTCTTGCATTTTGGTAAATTGTTGTAGTATAATGGTACTAATATTAGTGATTACGGGGACTTTTACCTTATAGGTGATAGTCCTCTTAGTTTTGTGTTTATATTTGTTGAGGTAGGAGGTTTCGTAAATGGCTGAAGCAAATATAAAAAGTAAGGCAAAGAGCATGACAGAGGGCGACCCTGCGAAGCTTATCTTGAATTTTGCCATGCCTCTGATTGCAGGTAATGTTATTCAGCAGCTGTACGGTTTTATTGATACCGTTCTTGTCGGCCGTTTCCTTGGTGTTGACGCTTTGGCGGCAGTGGGCTGTGGTTTTGTCCTCATGATGCTCATAATTGGCTTTATGATGGGCCTTACCGCTGGTATGACTATTGTTACAGGACAGAGATTTGGCGCTGGAGACCATAACGGTGTTCATCGAAGCGTGGTTACCTGTATAGAGATTTGTTTGGGTGTAAGTATTTTCTTGGCGATTTTAGGCTGGGCGTTTGGCAGGGATGTTCTTGTTTTTATGAATACTCCGCCGGAAATATTGGATGATGCTCTTAGCTTTACGGATGTTTTTTGTATAAGTATTCCTATTGGTGCGATGATGCTTCTAGGCGGTAATCTGATTCGTGCTCTGGGCAACAGCAAGGTTCCTACGGCTATTATGTCCATATCTTTGGTTTTTAACATCGTTTTGGAGCCAATTTTCCTGCTGTATTTTGGCTGGGGTATTCCGGGTGCGGCATGGGGCATTGTTGTTTCTCAGCTGGCGGCAGTCATAATGATAGTTTACTACATTTACAAGCATGTGCCTGAGCTTCATATCCGCCGTAAGGACTGGCGTTATAACTGGAAGTTTATGTATGCTCATTTAAGGGTTGCGGTGCCTATGGCTTTTCAGGCTTCTATCATTGGCTTGGGTATTTTCGTTATTCAGATGGCTCTCAACAAGCTTGGCCCTACGGCTATTGCTTCCTATTCTGCCTCCTCTAAGATTGACTCTATCGCACTCATGCCTATGATGTCATTTGGTATCGCTATTGGTGCATATACGGCTCAGAATTTCGGTGCTAAAAACTTTGACCGTATTCGTGAGGGTGTAAGAAAGTGCGCTCAAATGTCTGTTGGCTTCAGTGTTGTTGTAGGTATTTTGGTTATCCTCTTTGGTACGGAGCTGCTTTCTCTCTTTGTTGGCCCGGAGGAAACTGAGGCTTTGGAGTATGGTAATATTTATTTGAAAATTACAGGCTCTACCTACTGGATTTTGGCACTGCTTTTTGTTTACAGATATGCCCTGCAGGGTGTAGGCAAGAGCTTTGTTCCTACGCTGGCTGGTGTCATGGAGCTTCTCATGCGTGGCGGTGCGGCGCTTTTCCTTGCTGATTTGATGGGTTATGCTGGTGTATGTGTAGCAAATCCTCTCGCTTGGGTTGGCAGTGCGGTTCCTCTGATGATAGCTTATTATATAAGTGTCTATAAGGAAAAGAATGGTCCTGTGGAGGAAGCAAAGCCTAAAAGACGCATGGTTGATTTCTTCAAAATCTGATTTTAAAATAATTAAAAAATTTTTCTGTTTAAAAAGAGGAAAAATCCTTGTTTTATAGAATAAAATAATATGTAAGGTGGGGCTGTTTTGGTCTTTGGTCCTGTAACAGTCCCTTTTTATTTAATTTTTCTGAAATCTGATTTCAAAAAGGAGTGGTTTTTTACGAATAAGAAAAACAAAACACAGGCTTTAGCTGTTGGTTTGGCTGGCATTATGGCGGTTTCTCTCTACCTTTGCAGTCCTGACGAGGGCGGGCAGTATCAAGAGATTTTGTCTGAGGAGGATATCAAGACAAAGGTTGCAGATGATAGCGTGGAGAAAAAGCCGAATCCTGTTTTGATAGTGCGGGGAGCGAAGCTGGCAGCGAATGATAAGAATCCTGCGGACCCTTTTAATCCTAGTCATCCTGTGGAAGCTGAAATGAAGGCTCAGGATAATGATTTATTAAAGGGCAAAACTAATTCCGAAGTGAGCGGGGCTTTGGCTGGAAAGACCCAGGTCATTCAGCAGAATAATGGAAGCAAGGCTGTGGAAGGCGCTTCATCTGTGGGTAAGAATGACAAGCTTCTAAAAGAGAATACTGATGTCCTTGAGCTGTTGGGAGTCATGGTATCTGGCGATGATAGGATCGCTCTCCTTAACTGGCGGGGCAGGCAGTTTGCTTTGGGTACAGGTGAAATGAGGGATGGAATAACTCTTATTTCTGTAAATGAAGCTTCTGCGGTGATTCTCTTGGAAGATGAAGAAAAAATTCTTAATCTTAAATAGGAGCGCGAATTAATGAAAAGAATATTGTTTGTTTTTTTGCTGGCATTGTTAGGGCTTTCTTTTTGTCGGCCTGTTTTGGCATTTTCAATTAATGTAGTGGATGGAGATGTATGTGAGGTTCTGCGGTCAACAGCCCGTATTGGCAAACTGAATGTGATTTTAGACGATAGTGTGCAGGGAAATGTGACGGTAGCAATTAAAAATATGTCACCAGAGGATGCTATACGCTATATTGCATTGGCTAGGGGCTTGTCATTTGTGCAGGAAAATGGTACTATAATAGTGAGCAATAGGTCAGCTATTGAGGCTGGTTTTGGCTCGGTACACGTTTTTCCTCTAAAATATGGCAATTCAGAGGATATATTATCTGCTGTGAAGCTTCAGGCTGATGGTATTAAGCTTTGGGCGGATTCCTCGGCTAATGCACTTCTGATGTATGGCACCAATAGTCAGGCAGAGGATGCCAGGAGAATTATAGATAAGCTGGATGTTCCATCACCGCAGGTTTCACTCGAAGCAAAGATAGTCTCTGTGGAGAAAAATACCGCTAAGAAAATGGGTATCAGCTTCGATGGCTTGAATTTAGAAACTAGAAATTCAGATAAGCTCCATGCAAAGGCTGTACTGGATGCTCTTTCACGTGATGGCAGAGCAGATGTTCTTTCAAGACCTAATATCATGACGGTTCAGGGAAGGGAAGCTGTGATTAACATCGGCGGTGAGGTACCAATCCCCACTAATTCGGTGACTAATTCTACAACCACCAATTCCTTTACCTATAGGCAGACAGGCATTATCCTCAGATATACACCGTATGTCAATGATGATGGATATATTACCGCCAAGGTACATACCGAAATAAGTACACCTTCATATGTAGAGGAAATGGGGGCATACAAGTTTTCCAACCGTTCAGCAGATACTGTGGTAAGGCTTAAGGATGGGGAAACTATGGTGATTGGCGGACTCATTGGCAAGGAAGAAACAAAGTCATTTTCTAAGGTGCCATTTTTGAGTGAGATACCAATTTTAGGGAAATTATTTACGTATAAGAATAATAGCAGTACTGAGAATGAAATAGTGATTTTTCTAACGGCCAAGCTAGTTTAAATGGCTTGCGGAAAAAAAGGAGTAAATGTTTATGGCAATCAAGATTTTAATCGCAGATGACCACGCACTTGTTAGACAGGGTATCAAGAGAGTATTAAATTTTGAAAATGACCTGGAGGTTATCGGTGAGGCTGAAGATGGCCAGAAGGCATTGGGAATGACACTGGTAATGCAGCCTGATGTACTTTTATTGGATTTGAATATGCCAGTAACAGATGGCTTAGAGGTAGCCCGTCAGCTTCAGGCGGCAAGATGCAAGACAAAAATTATTGTCCTGACTATTCATGACAGCGATAATTATGTATTGGAGCTTCTGAAAAATGGTGCGTCTGGTTATCTGTTAAAGGACGTAGAGCCTTCCATGCTGATAAAGGCAATTCATATTGTCCATGATGGCGGTACGTATATTTATCCAGAGCTGGAGGAACGTATTTTCGGCAGTGTCAGAATTGGCGAGGATATTAACGAGAAGGCTCGTGAGATGTGGCGTGAGGGCAGAAATGAGCGTCTTACTAATCGTGAGATGGAAGTTCTCCGCTGTATAGCCAAGGGTTTCAGCAATCAGGATATAGCACAGGCGTTATTCGTCAGTGAAAAGACCGTCAAGAACCATTTAACCAATATTTTCCGCAAATTAAATGTAAACGACAGAACTCAGGCTCTTATCTATGTATTGAAAAATAATATGGTAGACCTTGAATAACAACAAAAAAGAGAACGGCAGTACAGTGATGTATTGTCGTTCTTTTAATTATGTGATATACTATTCATTGATTTGGTGTATAATATGTTATTAGAAAAGTGAATGCAATTCGTTTTTTAGAAAGGCAAGCTATGTATCCTATTAATTTAAGTATAGAGGGCAAGCTCTGTTTCGTGGTCGGGGGCGGTCGTGTTGCTCTTAGGAAAATTCGGGGGCTTTTGGCAGAGCGGGCTATGGTGACTGTGATTGCTCCTGAGATAGTACCTGAGCTTACGGAGCTTTGGCAAAAAAAGGATATCTTTTGGTGCAAAGAGCCATTTCAGGTTGGCAAGAATATGCTTTTAGGGGCGCATTTAGTATTTTGTGCAACGGATTCTGCTATGGTAAACAGGCAGGCGGCAGATGAGGCTCATAGCATAGGTGCTTTGGTAAACAGTGCTACGGATAAGGAAGACTGCGATTTTCAGGTACCATCCAGTGTTCATCGGGGAGATATGCTTCTGACAGTTTCTACTGGCGGTGGCAGTCCTGCTTTTTCCCGTCTTATGAGGAAGGATTTAGAAAAGCAATATGGTGAGGATTTTGGCAAATGGCTTGCTATTCAGGAAGATTTACGTAATACTTTAAAAGAAAAAGTTAAAGATACAAAAAAACGAGAAAAATTTTGGCATAAATTAGTAGATGAAAATGGTGAAATGCTATTAGATTTTATTCGTGCGGGTGAACTGGAACAGGCGGAACAGCTGGTGGAAAGGTGTATGAAATGATAAGAGATGCTGTAATGGAGAATGAAAATATTGGAGCGAATAGCAGAGATATACAGAAACTTAAGGAAATGTTTCCTCAGTGTTTTGATGTTGCTGGTAACTTTAGCATGGAGACCTTCAAAGGGATTTTAAAAAAAGAAATAAATATTCGTGATGAAGGTTATGAACTTAATTTTCTCGGCAAAAACTACGCTCGTATGCTGGCTTCACTAGAAACTACTACAGTAATACAGCCTGATGAGGAACATAATAATAAGCCGGAGAATAAGGACAGCAAAAATATCTATATTTCAGGTGATAATCTCGATGCTCTGAAGCATATGCTGAAATCCTATGAGGGTGCTGTTAAATGTATATATATCGACCCACCTTATAACACTGGTTCGGATGGTTTTATTTACAAGGATAAGTTTACTTTTACAGTAGAGAGCCTTATGGAAAAGCTCAACATCAGCGAGAGTGAAGCAGAACGACTGATGAGCATGACTTCTCGTGGCAGTGCATCTCACTCGGCATGGCTTACTTTTATGTATCCTCGTCTTCTGTTAGCTAGGGATTTGCTCAGTAAGGACGGCGTAATTTTCATTAGTATAGATGATAATGAGCAGGCAAATCTTAAACTCTTGTGCGATAGTGTGTTTGGCGAGGAGAATTTTATTGCTACATTTACCCGTATAACAAAAAAAGGTGGTAAATCATCAGATGTTGTTGCCTTAAACCATGATTATGTTAATGTTTATTCTAAATCTGCAGAGATAAAATTATATCCTGTTAAACATAATGATAAAGGTTTTAAACATAAAGATGAATTCTTTGAAGAACGTGGATATTATAAATTAAATCAAACATTAGATTACGATAGTTTACAGTATAGTCCAAGTTTAGATTATCCTATAGAAATAGAGGGGGAAACTTTCTATGCAGGTTCATCAAAAGAGGACTACGAGGAGCGTCAGAACGGTATATATGATACTGCTGATTGGGCATGGCGTTGGAGTAAGGAAAAATTCAAATTTGGCTATGAAAATGGATTTATAGTAATAAAAAAGAGTAGAAATGGTAAGAGAATATATACAAAGACATATCAGAAGGCTACCATAGATGAAAATGATGAGGGGTATTTTATTGACTACTCTGATAGAACAAAATGCTTGTCAACTTTGGCATTAACAGAAACGATATATTCCAATGATAATGCTACGAAGGACTTAAACAATGTTTTTGATAAAAAGATGTTTGATCATCCTAAACCAATAGAATTAATGAAACAATTTATACAGATTAGCACATCAGATAATGATATTGTTTTGGATTTTTTTGGGGGCTCATCATCGACAGCAGAGGCAGTGTTAAGGACGAATATTCAAGATGGAACTAATAGGCAAATTATAATTGTGCAGTTGCCAGAATTATTGAAAGATAGTACATCTGCCTATAAAGCAGGCTTTAGAACCATTGACCAGATAGGGCAGGAGCGCATAATTCGTGCAGCGAAGAAGCTTCGTGAAGAAAATCCAGATACTACTGCTGACTTAGGTTTTAAGCACTACACCTTGCAGGATTTTGACGATAGTTTTATTGATAAGCTAGATGAGTGGTATGAGAAACTAAATTCTCCACAGGAGATTTTGCTTGATGAAGAAGACCACATGCTAAACAGATTTGGCTTGTCTACTGTCTTGACTACCTATCTTGTTCATGACGGCTACGGTTTTATGCCAGAGGTGCAGGAGCTGGATTTGGCAGGATATACAGCATATCATTGTGGTAATCATCTTTACCTTATACGTGAGGGCTTTGGTGAAGAACAGATGAAGGCTCTTTATGGTGCCCTTGATACAGACAATGGCTTTATGGCGGAGCACATTGTAGTTTTTGGCTACAGTTTTACATTTACGGCAAGCCAGATGTTAAGGGACAATTTATTTAAGGTGAAAGATTCAGCAGGCATTAACAAGACTATTAATATTGATGTCCGCTACTGATTTACTGGAGGTGCCAGAGTTGGAACTTATTTTAGAAAAAGGACTGGAACATCAGCAAAAAGCAGTAGAGGCCATAGGTCAGGTCTTTAGAAATGTAGGTTTTTCTTTTGATCCGCAAAACCGTAAAAATCCTGTTTTTTCTCTAGGGAGTCAGGATTTGCTTTGCAATATTAAGGAGTTACAGAAAAATGTATTGCCAGAGCATAGGGGAAGTAATGACATAGCAAAGTACCTTAATCTTGATATTAAGATGGAAACTGGTACAGGTAAGACCTATGTTTATACCCATACTATTTACGAGCTAAATAGGCTCTACGGTATTAATAAATTCATTATTCTTGTGCCTAGTCTGCCTATTAAATCGGGTACACAAAATTTTGTCTCTGATTTATATAGTAAAAAGCATTTTGCTGATGTGTGTGGCTATGGCAAGGAAATAGAGCTTTTAACTGTGGAGTCTAAAAGTAAGAAAAAGGGTAAGAACTTTTTTCCTGCTGAAGTACGGGATTTTGTGGAAGGCGGCATAGCTAACAGCCATAAAATTTATGTGCTTTTGATGAACATGCAGCTTTTGACCAGTGGTAAGACTTTAACGAATGAATATGATTATGGTGTAAATGGATATTATCAGCCGTTAGAAGCTATAGCATCGGTTAGACCTTTTGTGGTTATAGATGAACCTCACCGTTTTAGTCGAGATAACAAAACCTTTGATGTAATAAAAAATCAGTTAAAGCCACAGTGTATTATCCGTTTTGGTGCAACATTTCCAGATACTACCGAGGGGAAAGGGAAAAACAAGAGAATCATCAAGGATTATCACAATCTGATTTATGAGCTGGATGCCTGTGATGCCTTCAATAAAAATCTGATTAAGGGTGTAGCTAAGGAACATTTTGTTAATCCTGCGGTCAGTGATGAGAAATTGAAGATTGTCAGTACGGAGCGTGGCAAATCTGTAAATATCAAATATACTCAAAAAAATAGTGCAAAAACATATACAGTGGCTAAGGGGGATTCTCTAGCCAGCATTACCAGTGCATTAGATGGTGTCAGTGTAACAGGAATTACCAAAAATACTGTAGAATTTTCCAATGGCATTGAAAAGCAGGTTGGCGAGGAAATTGATGCTAATGTGTATATGTCCTCTTATCAGGAAGGTATGCTGAAATTGGCGTTGAAGCGTCATTTTGAGACTGAGGAAAGAAACTTTTGCGAAAATAGATTTAAGATAAAGACTTTGGCACTGTTTTTTATTGACGATATTTATTCCTATCGAGACAATGGGGATAAAGAGCCATACTTGAAAAATTCCTTTGAGAAATTTTTGAAGGAAAGTTTGCAGGAAGCCATGAGAAAAACTGATTCCGATGAGTACAGAGAATATTTGCAGTACAGTCTGGAGCATATCGAGGATTGTCATGCTGGGTATTTTTCTCAGGATAATAATGATAGTGATGAAGCGATAAAACAGGAAGTAGAGGATATTCTCCGCAACAAAAAGAAATTGCTATCTTTTAAGGATGAACATAATTGCTGGAATGTGCGTAGATTTCTTTTTTCAAAATGGACACTGAAAGAAGGATGGGACAATCCAAATGTGTTTACAATAGCTAAATTGCGTTCCAGTGGCAGTGAAAACAGCAAGCTGCAGGAGGTAGGCAGAGGCCTTAGGCTTCCAGTAGATGAAAATGGTAACAGAGTCCGCAGCAGTGAGTTTTATCTTAACTACATTGTTGATTTTACAGAGGCAGATTTTGCTCAGAAGCTGGTGGATGAGATTAATGGCGACAGGCCAGAGGCTATGACAATTACCTTGGAAGATTTCCATCGTGTGCTGGGTATCTATAAAATGTCAGAGCATGATCTGTTTGTAGATCTGGTGGTTAATGATTACATCGATTTTTCTCATAAGATTAATTCGGAAAAGAAAGATGAGCTGTTTGCAAAATATCCAGAATTTAATAGCGGTCTGAAGGCTGGCAGAATTATAGATCGTGACAGTAAAAAGAATATCAGTTCTATTAAAATTCGCCCTGATGAGTATGAGGATATAAGGGAGCTGTGGGAGAAGGTAAATCAAAGCTATCTGCTGATGTATCAGAAGGAAATAGATGCTGCTTTGCCGAAGGAATTACCTAAGCTTTTCGAGAAAAATATTTTTAGTACCCTCTACTTGCAGGCACAGCGACAGGTAATAAAAACTGATAATACTGGTGTTATGGTGGTAGGGGAGTCTGGTATGGCTCTACGTTACAGCAATCCTATATCTTTCCGTGAGTTTCTTATGCGCATAAGCAAGGTGACATATATTCCACTTAATATATTGCTAAAAGCTATGCAGGATTATATCAAAAAACATGGTATAATAGATAAAGAGAGTATAAACGAGCAGGCGGTAGCGAGATTTGTCAGCGTGTTCCGTCAGTGGAAAATGGAATTTTTACAGGGGCGTTTCTGGTATACTAAGTGTGATGCTGTAACAGAAAAAGGTACAGCTCTGTCCAATGTTGACGGCAGTCCTCGAAAAGAGATTTCAGCTGGCAGGATAGGTACTAAATTTGATGATGGAAATGCTCCAGCAAAGTATCTTTATGATGTTATTGCTTACGATTCTGCATTGGAGCAGGAAAATATCATGTCCTCTGCTATAGATGAGATTGTAGTTTATGGCAAAATTCCGCGGAATAGTATTGCTGTTCCCACTATCGCTGGTGGTACCTACAGCCCAGATTTTATGTATGTGGTGAAGAAGCAGGATGGCTCTAAGGAATTAAATATCATCGTTGAAACAAAGGACGTGGAGACAGAATCAGAACTGCGAGGAGAAGAACAGGTAAAGATAGATTGTGCTAAAGTTTTCTTTGAGCAGATGAAGAAGGAAGGTTACACTGTGAATTTTGTAACCCAGTTAAAACGAAAGTCTATGGTAAATATTGTTAAAGATATTTTGGATGTGAGCGAGGGAAATTAAATGCCATCAATGCGCTTGATTGCTCTGGGACTGAATCATAGAACGGCACCTGTAGAAGTACGGGAAAGATTCAGCTTATCCAGAGAAAGAATTATAGAGGGCTTGGACAATTTGCAGGAGTATGAGCCTTTGCAGGAGGCGGTGGTGCTTTCTACCTGTAACAGAAGTGAGCTTTATGTAGCCGCAGATTTGCAGGAGGGTGCTTTGGAGGCGGCGCAGAATTTTTGGGCTGACCTTACGGGCAATAAAGAAAAATTTGAGGATTTTCAGCAGTATACATATACATTTTTGGATGATGCCTGCATTCACCATCTTTTGCAGGTGGCTTCCAGTCTTGATTCCCTTGTCATTGGTGAAGGTCAGATATTAAGTCAGGTGAAGCATGCTTATTCTATCGCTAAGGACGCAGGGGCTACCAGTACGGTGCTGAATCTCCTTTTTCATCGTGCCATTACTACGGGCAAAAGGGTGAGGACGGAGACAAAGATTGCTTTTAATCCTGTATCTGTCAGCTATACAGCGGTGGAACTGGCGAAAAATATTTTTGGCAGGCTCGATACTTCCAGTGCGCTTCTCATCGGTGCAGGAAAAATGGCAGAGCTTACGGCTACACACATGGTATCTCATGGTGTCAAGGAGCTTTACGTAGCCAACCGTCATGTATCAAGGGCGGATGAGCTTTCCAAGAAGTTTAATGCCAAGGCTTTATCATTGGGTGATGTTTTCCAGCAAATGATAGAAAGAAAGCTGAATGTGGATATTGTGGTAACTTCGACTGGTGCACCTGATTATGTTATAAGGGAAAAGGATATTGTTCCCTTCATGGCAACGAGAGATGGAAGGCCACTGGTGCTGATAGATATTGCAGTACCTCGTGACGTAGAGCCTTCGGTGGCGGATATTCCTGGCGTTACCCTTTATAATATAGATGATTTGGAAGCTGTGGTAGACGAAAATCTTCAGGAACGCAAGCAGGAAGCAGTGCAGGCGGAGAAAATTGTCGTGGAGGAAATGGACAGTCTTTTAGACAGGTTTAATTATCTTCCTGTTCAGCCTGTATTGGCGAAGCTTTCGGATAAGGCAGAGGAAATCCGTCTTCGTGAGCTAAAAAGGGCTTTGGCTAAAATGCCAGAACTGACGGAAGCTGAGAAGCGTGCCATGGAGAAAATGAGTCATATGCTGGTACGAAAAATGCTGAGACTTCCTATGATGAAGGTGACAGACGCGGCAGGCCGGCCTTATGAGCAGTTTTATGTAAGAGCCTTAAACAGTCTTTTTGAACTGGAATAGGGCAATTGGTATATATTTGGAGTAATTGATATGAGAAAAAAGATAATTATCGGCACTAGAAGCAGTAAATTAGCTTTGTGGCAGGCCGATTACATAATGGAAAGATTACAGCAGCAGTATCCTGATGTTGAGATTGAAAAATGCCTGATGACTACCAAGGGAGATAAGATTCTCGATGCTCCTTTAGCAAAGATAGGCGGTAAGGGGCTTTTTACTAAGGAACTGGAAACTGCCATGCTGGAGGGTGAAATTGATATTGCGGTACACAGTCTGAAGGATATGCCAGTGGTGGTGCCAGAGGGATTGGTGATTACGGCTATTACAGAGCGTGAGAACCCTGGTGATGCTTTGGTGAGCAATAAGTACAACAGTTTTGCCGAGCTTCCAGAGGGTGCAAAGATTGGTACTTCCAGCCTGCGAAGAAAGGCACAGCTTCTTCATGCAAGACCTGATTTTAATATTCAGGATTTACGTGGAAATGTAAATACAAGGCTTCAGAAATTGGAATCTGAAAATTTCGATGCTATTATTCTTGCGGCGGCAGGCTTGAAGCGTCTTGGCTTTAGTGACCGCATAAAGGAGGAGCTTCCTAAGACCATGTGCCTTCCAGCGGTAGGTCAGGGTGCTTTGGCTGTTGAAACAAGAGAAGATGATACAGAACTTCGTGAAATGCTTGCCTTCTTAGATGATAAGGAAACAAGAGCCTGTACAATCACAGAACGTGCGTTTTTGGCTGCTGTAGAGGGCGGTTGTCAGGTGCCTGTCGGTGTGTATGCTATCAGCCCAAAGCCAGGTATGGTGAAGGCAGAGGCAGTAATTGCTTCTCTTGATGGCAGTAAGCTTTATAGAGACAGTATTGAAGGCCCTGCTCTTGAAGGTGTCAAGCTGGGCAGGGAATTGGCAAATAAGCTGCTGGATATGGGTGGCAGAGATATTCTGAAGGAAATAGGAATAGAGGTTTAAGATATTATGAAGGGTATTGTTTATTTGATTGGTGCAGGTCCAGGCGATTACCGTCTGCTCAGCTTGAAGGCGAAGGACTGTTTAGCGGCAGCGGATGTTATTGTTTATGACCGTTTGGCTGACCAGAGAATTTTGGGCTGTGGCAGAAAGGATGCCGAATATATATACGTTGGCAAGGCTTCTAATAATCATGCTATGCCTCAGTATAAAATTAATCAGCTGTTAGTGGATTTAGCTAAGGAAGGCAAGACGGTAACTCGTTTAAAGGGCGGTGACCCATTTGTTTTTGGCAGGGGCGGTGAGGAAGCATTACTGCTGAAGGAAAATGACATTCCATTTGAAATAGTACCTGGTATTACCTCGGCTATTTCTGTGCCTGCCTATGCTGGTATTCCTGTAACTCATCGTGGTATTGCGGCTTCTTTTGCAGTGGTAACAGGTCATGAGGACCCTGCTAAAGAAAATTCCGATATCCATTGGGACAAGCTGGCTACCGCTACTGATACGGTAGTTTTCCTGATGGGTGTGGCTAATATTCCTAAGATTACGGAAAAGCTTATTGAATTTGGCAGAAATCCAAAAACTCCAGTCGCTATTATCCGCTGGGGTACTAGACCACAACAGCAGGTATGGACCACTACGCTTGATGATGCACCTTCTATGGCTATTCGTGAGGGTATCAAGGCACCATCTATTTTCCTTGTTGGCGAGGTAGTAAAATTACGCGAACAGTTGTGCTGGTTTGATAATAAGGAAAATAAACCTATGTTCGGCAAGCGAGTTTTGGTTACCAGAGCAAGGGCACAGGCCTCTAAATTGACGGTTTCCTTAGAGGAATTAGGGGCTGATGTATGGGAGCTTCCTGCTATTGCAATTCAGTCACCAACCGATAATTATGCTGAATTAGATACAGAAATTGAGAATATTAAAACATATGATTGGCTGATTTTTACCAGTACCAATGGTGTAGAACATTTCTTCTCCCGTCTTGAAATGGCGAAAAAGGATGTAAGATCCTTGGCAAATGCTAAGATATGTGCTATCGGTTCTGCTACTGCTAGTAGATTAAAGGAATATGGCGTAATTGCTGATGTTGTTCCTGAGAAATATCAGGCAGAGGGTGTTTTGGAAGCCTTAGAAGGAAAAATTCAGCAGGGCGAAAAGGTATTGATTCCTAGAGCGAAGGAAGCACGTGAGGTTTTACCTGAATCCTTAAAGGAAGCAGGTGTTGATGTAAAGGTAGTTACCGCCTATGAGACTGTAAAGGCAAAGGTAGACCCAGAGCCAGTAAAGCAGGCCCTTTCTGCTGGAGATATTGATATTGTTACCTTCACCAGCTCATCTACCGTAAAAAATCTTTTAGAACTTTTAGGTGACAGCAAGGATCTGCTGAAAAAGGTAAAATTAGCCGCTATTGGCCCTATTACTGCTGATACATTGAAGGAAAACGGCTTAGAACCTGCTATTGTTGCAGAGGAATATACTATTGCAGGCTTGGTAGAAGCAATTTTGAAAATCTGATTTTTTAAAATAGATGTTTTTATTTTCGAGGTGTTTAAAATGATTAATCAGAAACTGCGTCCTCGCAGAATGCGTATCAATAAGGCTATCCGTTCCATGGTTCGTGAAACAAGCCTTTCCCCTAAGGATTTTGTTTATCCTATCTTCGTTGTTCCTGGTGAGAACGTAAAGGAAGAAATTCCAAGTATGCCAAACTGCTACCATCTTTCCGTAGATAAGGCGGTAGAGCTGGCAGAGGAAATATATGAATTGGGTATTCCTTCTGTTGAGGTATTTGGCCTGCCTGAGTACAAGGACGAAATCGGTTCTAGTGCGTGGGATATGAATTCTCCTGTTCAGCGTGCTATCAAGGCGATTAAGGAAGCTGTTCCAGAATTGATTATCGTGGGTGATGTATGCCTTTGCCAGTACACAAGTCATGGCCATTGCGGTAAGCTCTGTGACCACTATGTAGATAATGATGAGACCTTGAAGCTTTTACAGAAGGTGGCTGTAAGTCAGGCTAAGGCTGGCGCGGATATCATCGCTCCTTCCGATATGATGGATGGACGTGTGGCGGCTATTCGTGAGGCTCTTGATGAAAACGGCTTCATCAATGTTTCTATCATGTCCTATACCATTAAGTATGCTTCCGGCTATTATGGCCCATTCCGTGATGCTGCAAATTCTGCCCCACAGTTTGGTGACAGACGCGCTTATCAGATGGACCCAGCTAATGACCGTGAAGCAATGAAGGAACTGGAGCTTGACTTGGAGGAAGGTGCAGACATCATCATGGTAAAGCCTGCTCTTGCTTATCTTGATATTGTCCGCAAGGTTCGTGACAGAGTAAATCATCCTGTGGCTGTTTACAATGTAAGCGGTGAGTATGCTATGGTGAAGGCGGCTGCTGAAAAGGGCTGGATTGACGAAAAGAGAATTGTTTTGGAGACTCTTACCAGTATGAAGCGTGCTGGTGCGGATATTATTATTACTTATCATGCTATGGATGCGGCTCGTTGGTTGCAGGAGGATTAAAAAAATGCTGAATTTAGAAAAATCTGCGAAGGCTTTTGAGGAAGCTAAAACTTTGATGCCTGGCGGTGTAAATAGTCCGGTACGTTCTTATAGAAGTGTAGACTGCAACCCTCCTTTTATTGCTCGTGCAGAGGGAAGCCATATTTTTGATATTGATGGCAATGAATATATTGATTATGTCGGCTCATGGGGGCCTATGGTGGTAGGTCATGCTCATCCACAGGTAGTAAAGGCATTGCAGGAAGCGGCAACTCGCGGTACAAGCTATGGTGCACCTACCTTAATTGAAAGTGAATTAGCTAAGAAGGTCATGGAGGTTTATCCTTCCATGGAAGTTATCCGCATGGTTAATTCTGGTACTGAAGCAACTATGAGTGCGCTCCGCCTTGCTCGTGGCTATACTGGCAGAAATAAAATTGTGAAGTTCATCGGCTGTTATCATGGTCACAGCGACAGTCTTTTGGTAAAGGCTGGCTCTGGTATGGCTACCTTTGGTGTTCCTGACAGTCCTGGCGTAACTCCTGGTACTGCGGCAGACACCATTACTATCCCATTTAATGATTTTGCGGCATTTAACAAGATAATGGACGATGAGGGCAGTGAGATTGCGGCTGTTATCGTAGAGCCTGTGGCTGGCAATATGGGCTTGGTTCTGCCTAAGCCTGGTTATCTTGACTTACTTAGAAAGCGTACTGCAGAGACTGGCACTGTACTTATCTTTGATGAGGTAATGTGCGGTTTCAGAGCTTCACTTGGCGGTGCTCAGAAGGCTTATATGGTTAAGCCTGACCTTACCTGCCTTGGCAAGATCATTGGCGGTGGTCTTCCTGTGGCTGCTTATGGCGGTAAGAGAGAAATCATGCAGAATGTTTCTCCAGCGGGGGCGGTTTATCAGGCAGGAACTCTGTCCGGTAATCCATTAGCAATGACTGCTGGCTTGGAGACTTTAAAAATCATCACTGCAGAGCCTGAGTGCGGTGAACCTGATTACAGTCGTCAGCTTACCATTAAGACCAAAAAGTTAATTTTGGGAGTGGCTCAGAAAGCGAAAGAAGCAGGCGTAACCTTACAGGTACAGATGGCTGGCTCCATGTTTGGCTTCTTCTTCAATGACAAGGAAGTCGTAGATTATGAAAGCTCTGCGGCATCTGATCAGGAAGCATTCAAGGTATGGTTTAAGGCTATGCTTGAGCAGGGCATTTACCTCGCACCATCTCAGTTTGAGACTTTGTTTATGTCCGGTGCGCATACTGATGAAGAAATTGACCGTACTATTGAAGCAGCAGGCGTAGCTCTTAAGAAGGTAGCAGAGTTTTTAAAAAATAAATAAATTTTATCTTGCATGAAGGATTTTGCCTTTTATTAGCGAATAGTATAAGCAAGGGTTAATGAGAGAGGGAAATTATATTATTTGTATAGGGGGATTATAGAATGCTTCATAAGAAATTAAAGCCATTTCCAAAGGATTTTTTGTGGGGTGCAAGTACATCTGCGTATCAGGTAGAGGGTGCAAGCTTAGAGGATGGCAAGGGACCTTCCTGTCAGGATGTGAAAACTGTTCCTGAGGGTACTTCTGACTTAAAGGTGTGTGCTGACCAGTATCACCGTTATAAGGAAGATATCGCTCTCATGGCAGAGATGGGCTTTAAAACCTATCGTTTTTCCATTTCCTGGAGCCGTCTTATTCCTGAGGGAACTGGCGCTGTAAATCCTAAAGGTATTGAATACTATAATAATCTCATTAACGAGTGCTTGAAGTACAACATCGAGCCATTGGTTACCATGTTCCACTTCGATATGCCAGCTGCTCTTGATAAGCGCGGTTCCTGGGGCAATCGTGAGTCCGTTGACTGGTTCGTAAACTTTGCTAAGGTTATGTTCGAGAACTTCGGTGACAGAGTAAAGTACTGGCTCACTATCAATGAGCAGAATATGCTGACCTTGGTTGGTCCGCTGATTGGTACACTTCATGTTCCAGAGGGATGTACTAATATTCTGAAGGAGACTTATCAGCAGAATCATCACATGATGGTAGCACAGGCTAAGGTTATGGCTCTCTGCCATGAAATGCTTCCTAATGCAAAGATTGGTCCTGCTCCAAACATTTCCCTTGTATATCCTGCTTCCTGCAAGCCTGAGGATATGCTCGCTGCTCAGAACTACAATGCTATCCGCAACTGGTTCTATCTTGATATGGCAGTATGGGGCAAGTACAACAATCTGCTGTGGGCTTATCTTGAAGAAAATGATGCAACTCCTGACTTTGAGCCAGGTGATGAGGAAATTCTCGCAAGTGGTCATCCTGATTTCATCGGCTTCAACTATTACAATACTGCTACTGTGGCAGCCAGCGATGGCACTGAGAAGCTTGACCCAGGTGCAGACCAGCAGCAGGCACGTGGCGAGGCTGGCTTCTATCGTGGCATAGATAATCCTAACCTCACTAAGACTGAGTTTGGCTGGGAGATTGACCCTCCAGGCTTCCGTTCTACCATTCGTGAGATGTATTCCCGCTATCGCCTGCCAATGATTGTTACCGAGAATGGTCTTGGTGCATATGATAAGCTCACTGAGGATGGCAAGATTCATGATCCATACCGCATTGAGTATCTGAGAAGACATATTGAGCAGATGCATTTAGCTATTACTGATGGCTGTGAAATGATGGGCTACTGCCCTTGGTCTGCTGTTGACCTTATCTCCACTCATGAAGGTATGGTTAAGCGTTATGGCTTCATTTATGTAGATCGTGACGAGTTTGACTTAAAGACTCTTGACCGTTACCGCAAGGATTCTTTCTTCTGGTATAAGAAGGTAATTGCTTCTAATGGTGAAGATTTAACAGATTAATATTCAATTAAAATAAAGAACACCCTTGTGGAGATTTTCCATAAGGGTGTTTTGCTTTAGATTTTGATATCATCGTGATTTTTTACAATAATGTCTGCTCTGCTTAAATCCTGATTTAAGGAATTTGGATTATCGTAGGCAATGCAGTACATACCAGCGGCCTTAGCAGCAGCGATACCAGCAGTAGCATCTTCTACTACTGTACATTCCTCTGGAGATACACCTAATTTTTCTGCTGTAATAAGATATACTGCAGGATCTGGCTTGCTTTTAGGAAGCTCTGCACCGCTGACAATAACCTCAAAATAATCCTTGATATTAAAGCGTGTCAAAACCATTTCAATCATGTTTCTGGCAGAGGAGGAAGCCAAACCTATCTTGTAGCCCTTATCCTTTAATCTTTGAAGAAGTTCAGGCAGGCCATGAATAGGAACGAGCTTATCACTTTTTTCCATCAGTTCCATATAGTATTCATATTTAGTGCTGGCTATTAATTTAGGTGTCACACCTTCACGTGGATTTTTTTCTAAAATTTCAGTAAAGCATTCCATGGTAGGACGGCCAACAAAAGTAGAAAACATTTCCTTAGGTAATTCGATGTTATATTTCTTGCAGGCCATCTGCTTGGCAATAGCATGAATTGGCTCACTGTCAATAATTACGCCATCCATATCAAAAATAAAAGCCTTTTTCATAAACATAATTCCTTTCTAAAAACAAAAAGACAGGTCTAGCCACCTGTCTCCCTGCCTCATGCATTGCTTGAAAATTCCTTTATGTCATCATTATAACATAAAAATAAAAAAAATCAAGACATTTATAGTAAAATTTGGTATAATAAACATAGCGTAAAAAATAAGTTTTGGGTAGGGGGAGTAAAAATGCAGAATTTTGAATATTGCTGTTCTACAGAAATTGTTTTTGGTAGGGATACTGAAAATAAGGCTGGTGCCAAGGTAAAGCAGTATGGCGGTACTAAGGTAGCTTTGGTTTACGGTGGCAACAGTGCTAAGAGCAGTGGTCTTTTAGACAGAATTAAGGATTCTTTATCTGCTGAAAACATTGAAGTACTGGAACTGGGCGGTGTAAAGCCAAATCCTCGCCTTTCCTTCGTAGTGGAGGGCGTAAAGAAAGCACAGGAGTTTGGCGTTGATTTTCTGTTAGCTGTTGGCGGTGGCAGTGTAATTGATACAGCTAAGGCTATTGCAGTAGGTATTGCAAATCCTGAAGCAGATGTATGGGAGGATTTCTGGTCTAAGAAGACAAAGGCTCCAAAGTCCCTGCCAGTTGGTGCGGTATTGACTATTTCTGCAGCAGGCAGTGAGACAAGTGATTCTGCTGTTCTTACCAAAGAGGAAACACATCAGAAGATAGGCTGTTCTACTGAGCGTCCTGTTTTTGCAATTATGAATCCTGTTTTGACATATACCCTGCCACGTTATCAGATTGCCTGTGGTATTACTGACATTATGATGCATACCATGGACAGATATTTTGCACATGAGGAAGGCAACCATTTTACAGACAGAGTAGCAGAGGAACTGCTGAAGAATGTAATAAAGTATGGCAAGGCTGCAATGGTAAGCCGTAAGGATTATGAGGCTATGAGTGAGCTGATGTGGTGTGGCAGTGTTTCACATACTGGCTTTACTGGTCTTGGCCGTCAGAGAGATTTCTCCTGCCATAAGTTCGGTCATGAGCTGAGTGGTATCTTTGATGTGGCTCATGGTGCATCCTTAGCGGCTATGTGGTCTTCATGGGCACGTTTCGTATATCAGGATAATCCAGCTCGTTTTGCTCAGTTTGCAGAAAAAGTATGGGGCGTTGAAGGTGGAACCGTTGAAGAAAAGGCTCGTGCTGGTATTCGCATGACGGAGGAGTTCTTCAAGAGCATAGGCATGCCAATCTGCATTTCTCAGTTAGTTGGCAGAGTTGCTACTGCAGAGGAAATTGAGAAAATGGCTGATTTGGCTACTGCTAATGGCAGTAAGAAGGTAGCTGTTTTCCATCCGCTGAGCAAGCAGGATATGATGAAGGTTTATGAAATGGCTAATTACTAATAAGGAAGTGCAAGTTAATGGAAGTTGAAGCTTTAAGAGAGTCTTTAGATCAGTTAAAATTATTACGTACACAGGCAGAAGGCTTAATAGGAAGAATCAGCAGTAATTTCAAAACTGATGCATTGCTTAATGTTGGCATTGCTAAAGAAGCTATTGATATATTGCAGAAAACTATTATTGAGCAGGAAAAAATTTTATCGGTACAGGAACTTACTGATATAAATAAAATTTCCTATATGGCTGATGTAGAAAAAGCAATAGATGAATTATTAGAACAGAATAAGCTAAAACAGCAAAGACATGATATTCTCTTAATACTTGGCCGTCTGCTTTATATCACTGGTGATGAAAATGTAGAGGCTGTTAAAACCGAAGTTTCTGAATTTATGGCAGAAGCTAAGTCTTTGCCTATTGATAATTTTATAGAAAAAGCAGATAAATACATTCTGTTATCTGATACCATTGAAGGCAAATATAATCTCTTAAAGGACAGGGAAGTATTTCTTTCCATCGTTGGTTACTACGGACATGATATTTTATTCCTGCTTTTAAATAATCAGATTAAATTTTCCATTGGTAAAAATGATTTTGTAAATTTATTCAATAGCTCCATTGATACTGAAGCAGAGGAAAAAGAAGAAGCTGAGAATGCTGACGATACAGATATTGACAGTATTTTTGACAGAAATATTGAACCTGCAGTTACAGAAAAAGCACCTGAAAGCACAGAAGAAAAAATAGAAGAAAAAACAGAAATTGTCACTCCTGCTGTAGAAGAAGCTGAATCTGTTCAGGAGCCTGAAGAAGTAAAAGAAATTGAAAAAATAGAAGAAGCCGTAACCGCAGAGAATGAGGCAGAGCCAGAAAAGCAGGAAACTGTAACTGATAGTTTTCCAGAGGTAAAGGTAACTCATTATTATGCAGATGTCGAATTAGAAGATGATGATACCTATTTAGTAAAAAATGAAGATATTATCAATAAGGCTTATGAGATGATGGCGAATAACCGCATTTACTGTGGTTTAGCTTATCTCAAGGGTATGGCTGAGAAGAATGCCTCTTTGAATAACAAGTATTTAAGAGCTGCATTCGCTGTTCATGACCCTATGATAAAGCAGAAATATAATGCTTTTTCAATTTATGATATCTATCCAAATTTGGATGATGACAGTGATGAAGCATATCAGTATTTCATGGCAGCCGCTATTTTAAGAGTATTCTTCTATGATTCACCAGAATCCAATAGTCAGGACAGCACTCTTTATGAGGAATATGTCAAGCCATTGGAAATGATGAGAAATAATACTGGCCTCAGCAGAGTTTTATTCTATACACTGACTTTCAAAAATGAATATAATCAGGGTATTGACTTATGTGCTGATTATCGTGATGATGTTGATGATGAACAAAATCCTCTTAACGAAAATAAGAGAACCAAGGGAATGCTCCTGCATAATTTTGATGAAGCATTAAATTACTTAGCTGCACAAAGAGGCAAAGACATTTCCGTAGCTGCTTCAGCTGGTATTAATGTGCTGACCTATGTTTTAGAGGAATTAAAGAGCAGATTAGATGGCAGTTATGATGTGAGAGACAGAGAATTTTATTATATAGACTTTTTGAGATCTCAAAATGTTGTTTTAGATGAAAATTTCATACCTGTTCTCGATAACAAATTCTATGAAATAAAGGGCTTTGATATAGGGGAGCGTATTATCAGACATTATGAAAATAATAACTTGCCTAACTGGAATGAAATCATAGCCGGTATTTTAAAGAATAAGCCTGATTATGGTTCTTTGGTTTTGATAATGGATTATTGTTCCCATAAGAATATTGACTTTACCAGACCATCAGAAGGAATGATGAAGGAAAGCTATAACAATGCTGTTGATAAGGCAAATCATCAGTGGAAAGAAGGCTTTTTGCAGAATTTAGAAGACCGTCAGAGCAATGGTCAGTTAGACACTATTGATGGTGAAAATCTTAAGAAGCAAATGAAGAATATCATGAATGAAGCATATGATGATGCATGTAATTCTGGTAACTATGGCTTCTTCCGCAATGTATTAAATTACTGCATGTTACAGCTGAATTATGAGTCTGATATTAAAGGTCAGTATTTAGAAAATGAAATAAATAAATTCATTACTGAAAAGAAACAGTTTGGCGAAATGACTGCTGATATGGCAGAAGAAATTTTAAAAGTTCAGTCTTACTTAAAACAGAGTGAGTACAGAACTGTAGAGCGTTTACTTGCTGATATCGAGTAAGTACAAGTTGAAATCGTTGTTGCGATTAGCTAGTCATAATATTTATGGCTAGCTAATTTTACGATGTTTTCAAAAAGCAGTGAGGTCAATGATGAAAAAAGCTGAATTAGATAATCGTTTACTAAATCTAACTAAAAAAGGTAAATTACAAGTGCCGGGATTAGGTGTAATTATTTATAAAGATGGAAAAAAGGCATATGATTTTTTTGCAGGAAATTCATATATAAATAATATGGATAATAGCAAGAATAAGGCATTTAATAAGGATAGCATTTTTAGAATTGCATCTGTATCTAAACAGTTTACCATTTTTGCCCTTATGAAATTAGTTGAGGAAAAACGCATATCTCTTGATGATGATGTAAGTGATTTTTTATCTTTTAAACTGCGTCATCCGCACTATTTGGATATACCCATTACCATCAGAATGCTGGCTAGTCATACATCGGGATTAAGAGATGGCAAGGTATATTCTACACCGCCTGCTGTAAGTCTAAAAGAATTTTTCACTCCTGATGGAATGTTCTATGAAGACGGAAATCATTTTTCTAAAAAAGACGAAAAAACGGGTGAATTTTTCTGTTATGCTAATTTAAATTATGGTTTATTAGGTACTGTCATAGAGAAGGTAAGTGGAGTAAGATTTGATAGATTTTTAAAGAAGAATATATTCGAGCCTTTAGAAATGCAGGGTGGTTATTTAGTCGGCAATCTTTCAGCACAGGAATTTTTAAATTTAGGCAGTATTTACCGCAAAGAAAATTATTCCGGTGTATGGGATTCAGAGGGAAAATGGTTTTCCTATATTGACGATTACGGAGATAAAAAACCACTGGCAGAAACCGTATTTTTGCAGAATCCGTATGCCGAAAAGGTAAATGGTTCTTATAGCTTAAAGGAATATATTCCTGGTACAAATGCAACCTCCTTGGCTCCACAGGGCGGTTTGCGTACTTCTTTGGAAGGACTGTCTCATGCTTTGGAAATGCTTATCAATAAAGGTGTTTATAAGGGAAATCGCATATTAGCAGAAAAATCTGTTGACGAAATTTTTAAATTACAGTGGGTTTATGATGAAGATAGGCATAATGGCGACACAGCAGGCGGTACGCTTTTAAATTATGGATTGGGAGAATATTTCATTGATGGCAGAAGTACAGCCAGGGTATGCAGAAATCATGTGATGGATTTTGTCGGTCATACAGGGCAGGCATTTGGCCTGTTAGCAGGTTTGTTTATAAGGAAAGACAGCAGGGATGGTTTTGTATATATTATGAATGGTGAAGCCAGTCCTGAAGAAACAGAGGGAACTATGGGACAGTTCAGCGGTAATTTTATTTGGGAAGAAATAATGATGGATGCAATTAGTGAATTTATATATGTGTTAAAATGATACGGTATGTAAAAAATAGGAGAGTAATATAATTTGAGAAGCATTTTATCTGTTTTAATATTCTGCGTAATGATGATAATTAACTTTACAGGAGGAGAGAAAATGGCAGGTGCTAATGAGGTTAATCACGATTATGAAATTGACGCCAATGTATATCCAGGGCAGGATGACTGGCCTACATGGAATCAGCTTTTGCGTAAATACATGGATGTAGAAAAGGTGAAGCAGGTTATTTTTGTACAGTATGAAAAGGATACTAATGCCAGAGTACAGCTGTATGTAAAGACTGATGATGAGCCTTATGCATGGACAAGGATTTTACAGTGCCCTGCTTTTGTGGGCTACAATGGATTAGGCAAAGAGGTTGAGGGTGATAAGAAAACCCCTATCGGTGATTATGGAATTTTTACTGCAGGCGGTATTAAGAAAAATCCTGGTACAAAAGCTGACTACATACAGTTTGATGACCATATTTTTATGGCAGATGGCCCTTATTACAACAAAATTGTTGATGATAGAAAAATACCTATGTCAAAGCTGAAGGATTATGAGCCTGACCCATTTAATAATGCTTCTCCTGCTTTTAATTATGGCTTATTTATTGATTATAATAAGGAATGTATACCTGGCAAGGGTGCAGGCATTTTCATGCACTGTACAGGTGCTTATGACTATACATCAGGCTGTGTTTCTGTCAGCGAGGACGATATGAAGTTCATACTTCAGAATGTGGATAATAACGTAAGAATTTGTATTTTCCCACGAGACTGGAATTAAAGTATTCATAGCAGGATGGCTGATTTTGCTATCCTGTTATTTAATTTAGGAGTTGATATTTTAAATGTTTGGCTATCTTATAAAAAGAGTGGCAAATGCTTTAATAGTATTATGGGTAGTTACGACAATTACCTTTATATTAATGCATTCCATTCCTGGCGGACCATTTACGGCAGAAAAGAAAATTCCACCAGCAGTTCAGGCAAATATTGAGGCACGTTACAAATTAAACGACCCTCTGATTATACAGTATAAGGATTACATGATAAATTTAGCACATGGCGATTTAGGCCCGTCATTTAAGTATTTGGGACGCAGTGTTAATGAAATAATTGAGGAAAACGTACCTGTTTCCTTTGAGCTTGGTATTGAAAGTGTCATCCTTTCTATAATAGTGGGAGTGCCGGCTGGTATTTGGGCGGCGGTAAGAAGAAACAGGTGGCAGGACAGGGTAATTAATTTTATTACAACCTTGGGAATTGCTGTTCCCGGCTTTGTGTTAGCGGCTCTTCTGGTGGATATTTTAGCTATAAAGTTAGGTTTATTGCCTGCTAATATGTGGCGTGACTGGACAAGCAGAATTTTACCTGTTTTAGCATTATCTGCTATGCCAATGGCTTTTATTACAAGACTTACACGCTCCAGCATGCTTGATGTTTTAGGGCAGGATTTTATAAAAACCGCTAAAGCAAAGGGCTTATCTCAGTTTAATATTCTCTTTAAGCATGCCCTGCCTAATGCAGTTATTCCTGTTGTTACCTACCTCGGTCCTTTGACAGCTGGAATTTTAACAGGAAGCTTTGTTATTGAAAATATCTTTGCCATTCCGGGGTTAGGAAAGTATTTTGTTACCAGCATTTATAACAGAGATTATACAGTTATTTTGGGCATAACAATTTTTTATAGTGCAATTGTTATTTTTATGAATATGCTGGTAGATTTAATTTATCCGTTACTTGATCCACGAATTAAGTTAGGTGATAAGGAGGTAGAATAATGACCTTTGATTTTTCACCTGCTGATAATAAAAACATAGAAAAAATACAGGAAAATAACAAGCCTTCTTTGGGATATTGGCAGGACGCATGGCTTCGCTTGAAAAAAGATAAAATGGCAATAGCTGGTTTATGCTTTATTGTCTTTTTAATGCTTTTAGCCTTAATTGGTCCTATGTTTTCTTCTATTGGCTATGCTGATCAGGATTTTAATAATGTTAATGCAGGCCCTAGCTATGAGCACTGGTTTGGTACAGACAGTTTAGGCAGGGATTTATTTATTCGTGTCTTATATGGTGCTAGAATTTCACTGTCCATTGGTCTTATAGCCAGCCTTATTAATCTTGTTATAGGTGTTTTATATGGCGGTATTTCCGGCTTGATGGGCGGTAAGGTTGACCGCATTATGATGAATATTGTAGACGTGCTGTATAGTGTACCAACACTTCTTTATGTCATTCTTCTCATGGTGGTATTTAAGCCGGGATTATTAAATATATTCATCGCTCTTGGTATCAGTTATTGGCTTCAGATGGCGAGAATTGTGCGAGGTCAGGTTCTTTCTATCAAGGAGCAGGAATTTGTTTTAGCGGCAATAAGCATGGGGGCTTCTAAATGGCGTTTGCTGACAAAGCATCTCATTCCTAATGCAGTAGGTGCGATTGTAGTCTCATGGAGTCTTTCTATTCCCGATGCTATTTTTACAGAGGCATTTTTAAGCTTTATCGGTCTTGGCGTATCTGCACCAATGGCAAGCTGGGGTGTATTGGCTTCTGAGGGAATTAATTCTATGCGTGGTTATCCATTTCAGCTGTTTTTTCCAGCAGCCGCGATCAGTCTGACAATGCTGGCTTTTAATTTCTTGAGTGATGGTTTAAGAGATGCTCTTGACCCTAAGATGCGCCGATAAGGAGAAAATTATGCTATTAAATGTGAAAGATTTAGCGGTAGGTTTTCATACTTATCGTGGAGATATACATGCTGTAAGAGGTGTCAGCTTCTCTGTAAATGAGGGAGAAATTATAGGCATTGTAGGTGAATCAGGCTGTGGAAAAAGCGTAACTTCTCATGCTATTATGGGTCTTTTGCCAGAAGAAAATTCCTTTATTGAAAAGGGAAGTATTAATTTTGCAGGAAAGAATTTAGTAAATTTAAGTAATGAAGAATGGCGAAAAATACGTGGTAAGGATATTGCCATGATTTTTCAGGATCCGATGACTTCCTTAAATCCTGTTTTAACTATTGGCTATCAATTGATGGAGAGTATTCGTATTCACAGTAATATGAATAATGCGGAAATAAGGTCCGAAGCAATTAAGCTGTTGCAGGCAGTAGGAATTTCTGCTCCAGAGGAGAGACTGCAAAGATATCCGCATGAATTCAGCGGTGGTATGCGCCAAAGAGTTATGATAGCAATGGCTTTAGCAGGAAGGCCTAAATTACTGATAGCTGACGAACCGACAACGGCTTTAGATGTAACTATTCAAGCACAGATAATGGAGCTTTTGAAGAAATTACGCAAGGAACTGAATATGTCGATTATACTTATTTCACACGATTTAGGTGTAATTGCTGGTATATGCGACAGGGTAAATGTCATGTATGCAGGAGAAATAGCAGAGACTGGTACAGCGAGTGAAATATTCCATAACCCACAGCACCCATACACAAAGGGATTATTAAAAGCATTGCCTAAAATTAATGCTAATCGTCAGGAAAAACTGGCAGTAATTGACGGTCAGCCACCTGATTTATTGTATGAGGTAAAGGGATGTGGCTTTTTTCCTCGTTGTGAATATGCCATGAAGGTATGTCAGGAATATAGACCTGATTTGGAAAAAATTAACAATGAAAATAAGCATTGTGTAAGATGCTGGCTACTGGAAAAGAAAAGACAGGAAGGAGGGAATTTAGATGAATGATAAACCACTTTTATCCGTCAAAAATCTGCAAAAATATTTTGTGACAGAGAGAACATTTTGGGGAAAACCAAAGGAATATTATAAGGCTGTTGATGGTGTAAGCTTCGATATTTACAAGGGAGAAACATTGGGGCTGGTTGGTGAGTCTGGCTGTGGCAAGTCCACAACGGGGCGTACTATAATGGGACTTTATCCTGCTACTGGCGGTGATGTTTTTCTTAATGGTGAAAAATTAAGTGGAATTACACCAAAAATTCAGATGATATTTCAGGACCCTTATGCCTGTTTAAATCCTCGAATGACTGTAGCAGAAATTATTGCAGAGCCTTTAGTTATTAATAAGGCATACGATAATGCACAGGAATTACAAAAAAGGATTTTTAAATTATTGGAATTAGTAGGTTTAAGCAGGGAACAGGCAAACCGTTTTCCGCATGAATTCAGTGGTGGTCAGAGACAACGTGTAGGAATTGCCAGAGCATTAGCCCTTAATCCTGATGTGATAATATGTGATGAACCTATTTCTGCTTTAGATGTATCAATTCAGGCACAGGTAGTAAATCTTTTAAGTGATTTGCAGAAGGAATTATCACTTACTTATCTCTTTATTGCTCATGATTTGGCTATGGTACGTTATATCAGCGACAGGGTGGCAGTAATGAATAAAGGAAGAATTGTAGAAATAGCGGAAGCGGAAGAATTATATAAAAATCCTCAGCATCCTTATACCAAAAATCTGTTATCAGCAATTCCTGTTCCCGACCCTGATTTCAAAAAATGAGGTAATTCATATGAAGTTAAATAAATTGTTTTTAGCAATAATAACATCGTTTTCCTTGGTGTTTATATCGGGATGTGGAAGCAGTCAGACAGAGTTGCCGGAGGGTACGATTTCCTATGCTATTAAGGCAGAACCAGCCAGCCTTGACCCAGCTCTGACTACGGGACTTCCTGAAAGTAATGCTGAATTGGAATTATTTGAGGGACTGACGAGAATAGATAAAAATGGTATTCCACAGCCGGCATTAGCAGAAAAATGGGAAATTTCTTCTGATGGCATGACTTATAGGTTTTACTTAAGAGAAGGAATTTGCTGGAGTGATGGCACACCTATTACAGCGGATGATTTTGTTTATTCATGGAAACGTGTATTAGACCCTAATACCGCTTCTCAGAATGCTTATATGCTATTTGTTTTGAAAAATGGTGAGGCGTACAACAGTGAAGAAGCAGCTGCTGATGATGTAGGCGTAAGGGCGATAGATGAAAGAACTTTAGAGGTACAGCTTGGCGAGCCTGCCGCATATTTCTTGGGACTGACTTCATTTCACGCCTTCTATCCAGTACCCAAACACATAGTAGAAGTTAATCCAGAAACATGGGCTGGCAGTGATAAAAACATTGTTTCCTGTGGTCCATATATATTAAAAAAATGGATTCATTCCAGCGAAATTATTATGATGAAAAATGATAATTACTGGAATAAGGATAATGTCAAATCACCATGTATTGTTATGCCAATTAGTGAATCTGCCGCTACCAGAGTAAATTTCTTAGAGAGTGGTAATGCCGATATTGTGGATGAACCACCTTCTGCTGATGAAGCAAGATTGCGTGATTTGGGATTATACAAGCCATATCCTATGCTGGGTACTATTTACTATGTATTTAACTTGGAGAAAGCACCATTTGATAATCCTAAGGTCCGTCAAGCCTTTGCCATGTCTATTGAACGTGAGAATTTTGTGCGTAATGTAGTTAAGAGCGGTAAAGAACCAGCCTATGCCTTTGTTCCGCCTGGCATGATAATAAATAAAAATGATTTCCGCTCTGGAAGCTATGAAAAATTAATGCAGGAAAATGCAGAAGAAGCGAGAAAAATTTTAAAGGAATCAGGTTATAATGGCGAAGCTATTACTTTACTTTATGGCACAAGCGAAAGCAGTAAGGTAATTTGTGAAGGTATTCAGGATATGTGGAAAAAGAATTTGGGAATAGAGGTAGAGCTGGTTAATCAGGAGACAAAGGTATTTTATGACAGCAGGGATAATGGTGATTATCAGATTGCTTATGCCAATTGGATAGCTGATTTTTCCGACCCCATGAACTTCTTGGATATTTACTATGACCCCAATAATGAATCGCGCTACAAAAATCCTAAGTTTATTGAATTAGTAGCTAAGGCGAAGCAGGAAACTGACGGCGTAAAGCGTGCTGAATACATGCATGAGGCAGAACAGCTTCTCATAGACGATTATGTAATAATTCCACTCTATTATTCTTCGATGAATTTGGTAATAAATCCTAGAATAAAAGGTTATTTTACCTCGCCTATGGGATTGGTTGATTTGACGGAAGCCTATTTGGAGAATTAACTTATGAAAAATAAAATATGCGACATAGCTGAAGAATATAAAAGTATTTTGTGGGAGATAGCTGATTATCTTCATGCTAATCCAGAATTGGGAAATGAAGAATTTAAGTCAGCGGATTTTTTAAAAAAACAGCTTATTAAAGAAAGTTTTAAAGTAGGGGAAGCCTTGCCAAAAGAATTTCCTACCTCATTTCATGCAATGAGCGGTAATGGTAAAATTAATATTGGCTTTTTGGCGGAATATGATGCTTTGCCGGAAATAGGTCATGCCTGCGGTCACAATTTAATTGCCGGAATGAGTGTGCTGGCAGGTATCGTATGTAGTAAGGTCTTAGGCGATAAGGCAACAGTTCATGTTTTTGGCTGTCCTGCAGAGGAAACTGTTGGCAGTAAGACTGTTATGAGTGAAAAGGGAATGTTTAAAAACTTAGATGCAGTTTTGATTTGCCATCCAGATAATGTAACAGCTTTTGGTGGAACGTCCTATGCAACTCATCCTTTGAGAATTACCTTTTTAGGGAAACCGGCTCATGTAGCTGATCCTGATTATCATGGAATAAATGCCCTTGATACTTTAGTTGATTTTTATCAGCGTCTGAATGAATTGCAGACAAGCTTTAAAAAGCCATATATTTTAGGAAAAATAATCACTGAAGGCGGAAATGCTCCTAATATAATTCCTGACAGATGTACGATGAAGGCAACAATACGTTCTTTGGATGCAGATTATTTGGAAGGAAAAATGCTGTTTGCTATAAAGGAACTTGCTAAAAAAGTAGCGAAAGAGCACGATACAGAATTAGAACTGGAGCATTATGAACCATTATATAAAAATATGATAAATAATAAGTGCCTGGAAAAGTTTATGCAGGATAATTTAAAGGCGTTAGGTGTAGAAGATATTAGAATTTATCCTGATGATTACGCTGATGGTTCTACTGATGTGGGGAATGTCAGTCATGATGCAGCAACAATTCAGCCAACTATAAAAATTGGTACAGGGATTGATGCTCATACACCTGAATTTGCAGTAGCGGCAGGCAGTGAATATGCTAAGGAAATGGCGTTATTAGCGGTAAAGGCTATGTCAATGACCGCCTGTGATGTAATTTCAAGCAAGGAAAGGAAAATGAAGATGGAAAGTTTTTACATTGAGGAAATTTCTGATGAATTAATGGAAAGAATGAAAGGAAAATCCTTTAAGGACGATTGCAGTGTACCTAGGGAAGATTTACGCTATCTCCATGTTTTACATAAAAATCTGGCAAATGAAACAATGGAAGGTGAAATGGTCTGCAACAGGCATATTGCGGAAGTGGTGTTAAAGATTTTCAAGGAGCTTTATGAAGCTGATTATGCCATTGAAAAAATTCGTCTTGTGGATGAGTATAATGCTGATGATGATCTTTCGATGACAGATAATAATTCCTCAAGCTTTAATTTCCGCCTTGTATCGGGAACGACAAGAATTTCTAAGCATGGCCTTGGTATGGCGGTAGATATAAATCCTCTCTATAATCCATATATTCCAGATATTAATGAAGACAGAGTAGCCCCAGAGGCTGGCAGACCTTATATTGACCGTGAAGCAGATTTTCCTTATAAAATAACAAAGGATGATTTAGCATTTAAACTGTTTGAACGGTACGGCTTTAATTGGGGTGGTGACTGGGATGAATCCCCTGATTATCAGCATTTTGAACTGCCAACTGATGAAATTTTAAAGTATTATCCTGATTACTTAGGCAACAGATAAATGGTATTAAAAAAGACCCTTCAAAGCGAAGGGCCTTCTTTTTATGTTAAATTGAGTATTGCCTTTTTGAATTAACGGATAGGCTTCTTCAGTACGCTCATAATCAGGCAGCCTACAACAGCACCGATAGCAATAGCAACTAAGTACATTACAGGATTACCGATAGTAGGAACTACGAAGATACCACCATGAGGAGCACGCAGGGTGCACTCGAATGCCATGGACAGAGCACCAGCAGTAGCAGCACCGCAAGCCAGACCAGGAATTACACGGATTGGGTCAGCAGCAGCGAATGGGATAGCACCCTCAGTGATGAAGGACATACCCATGATGAAGTTGGTGATGCTGGTCTTAGTCTCGTTCTCGGTGAAGCGGTTAGGGAAGAAAGTGGTGCACAGTGCAATAGCGATTGGAGGAACCATACCACCAGCCATTACTGCTGCCATTACGCCATACTCGCCACCAGCTAAGAGGCCGGTACCAGTTACATAAGCAGCCTTGTTGATAGGACCGCCCATATCAATCGCCATCATACCACCCATGATCAGACCGATCATTACACGGGAGCTGGTATCCATACCGGACAGGGTAGCTAACAGCCACTCATTAATGGAAGCAACAGGAGGAGTAATGATGAACTGCATCAGAGCACCCATTAAGAAGATACCCAGAACAGGATAGAGCAGAACAGGCTTTACACCCTCTAAGGAAGCAGGCAGACCAGAGAGAATCTTCTTCAGGCCGATTACGATGTAACCACCAGCAAAACCTGCTAAGAGAGCACCTAAGAAACCGGAACCGCCGGAAGCAGCCATAGCACCGCCAACGAAGCCGACTGCCAGACCAGGACGATCTGCGATACTCATAGCGATGAAACCAGCTAATACAGGTAACATGAAGCCGAAGGAAGCACCGCCGACATCCTTGAAGAACTTAGCAAGAGGAGTATTGGAACCGAAGTTGCCTGGGTTTGCAGGATCAAAGGTATCGAACAGGAATGCCAGAGCAATCAGGATACCACCACCGATAACGAATGGAAGCATGTGAGATACACCATTCATCAGGTGCTTATAAATCTTACGGCCTGCACTCTCATCATCACCCATATCCTCGCCCTCAACAGGACCGCCAGTATGATGATAAATAGGAGCCTTGCCGCTTAATGCGCGGGTAATCAGTTCATCAGGCTTATTGATACCGTCAGCAACCTTGGTCTTAATCATGTGCTTGCCATCGAAACGGCCCATCTCTACGTTCTTATCAGCAGCGATGATAATGCAGGAAGCCTGCTCAATCTCGTACTTGGTGAGAACGTTCTTAGCACCGCCAGAGCCATTGGTCTCAACCTTAATCCATACGCCCTTCTTCTGAGCAGCGCGCTCGAGGCTTTCAGCAGCCATGAAGGTGTGTGCAATACCGGTTGGGCATGCGGTTACAGCTAAAATGCGCTTGGAATAATCAACTTCCTTAGCTGGTGCAGCGTTAGCAGCTACGAAAGTACCATTTTCCTTTTCATCAATTAACTTCAGGAACTCTTCCTTAGTCTTAGCAGCGATGAGTGCTTCCTTGAAATCAGGATCCATAATCATCATGGACAGCTGCTGGAGAAGCTCAAGATGAGTGTCATTAGCAGAAGCAGGTGCAGCGATCATGAAGAACAGACGTGCAGGCTTGCCATCTAAGGACTCGAATTCCAGACCGCCAGGAACGGTCATAGCAGCCAGACCAGCTGCACGAACACCAATACTCTTTGCATGAGGAGTAGCAATACCATCCCCTAAACCGGTAGTGCCTTCCTTCTCGCGGATCATTACATCCTTCAAATACTGGTTCTTGTCTGACAGATTACCAGACTTATCCATCAGGTCTGCCAGCATCTCAATAGCGTTGGTTTTGCTAGTTGGCTTAGTATTTAATGCTAAGCTTGCGCTCTTAAGCAAATCAGTAATACGCATTGATCATTCACTCCTTATTCTCTCAAAAAAACATAATAATTACATAGACAACATAGTATATATTAAAATAAATACTGACAAAATTTGTTTTGCTTACTCAGCGGAAATAGTAGCCAGCAGTGCATCAGCTTCAGCACGGGTAGCTAAATTCTCGGAGAAAGCGGAAGCAGAACCGGTGGAAACACCCATTAAGAAAGCACGTTCATAAGAACCTGTCTCGTTGAGGCCACAGATAAAGCCTGCTACCATAGAATCGCCAGCGCCGACAGAATTTACCAAAGTACCCTTTGGAGCTGGGCATTTGTAGGTCTGACCATTTTCAGTCAGGAGAATTGCACCGTCACCAGCCATGGAAATAAGTACGTTGCGGGCGCCCTTTTCCTGAAGCTTCTTAGCATGAGCGATAATCTCTTCATCATTCTTCAGCACTACGCCAAACATTTCACCTAATTCATGATTATTTGGCTTAATGAGGAATGGGTGATATGGCAGTACATTCAGCAGAAGATTCTTAGTTGCATCTACTACAATGCGAATGCCACGGCCAGCCAGACGATCCATAATACGCTGATAAATATCATCAGGAAGGGTGTTAGGAATACTTCCTGCCAGAACCAGAGTATCATTTTCCTCTAATTTATCTAACTGAGCGAAGAGCTGAGCCTGAGCTTCTTCAGTAATAACTGGACCCTGACCATTGATTTCAGTTTCTTCGTCAGCCTTTACCTTTACATTGATACGGGAATTGCCTTCCTTCAGCTGAACAAAATCGTTCTTAACGCCAAATTCTGCAAGCTGTCTCTTGATTTCTTCGCCAGTAAAGCCAGCAGTAAAACCTAAAGCTACACTGTCATGACCAAGATTCTTTAAAACAATTGATACATTGATACCCTTGCCACCGCCTAAAATCTGCTCGTAACGAGTACGGTTAATAGCACCAGCTGTAAACTTGTCTAAACGGATGATGTAATCCAGGGATGGATTAAAAGTAACTGTGTAAATCATTTTAGCTATTCACCTCAATAACTGTTGTAAGTTCGCGGTATTTAGGATCTGTGAGCATATCAGTGATGATGGTTGCATCCTCCAGCTTAGCAAAGGAAACTGGAAAAATACGCTTGAACTTGGAACTGTCAGCCAGCACATAACGCTGACGACAACGGCTGAAGGCTTCTCTTTTCACGTTAGCTTCGCTGAAATCTACAGTAGCAAAACCAGCTTTTATGCTTATGCCGTTACTGCCGAAAAAGCCTTTGTTGAAATTTGTGAAGCTCAGATGACGTATAGCCTCTGTACCTATAACAGCTTCGGTAGTAGCCTTTAGCCTGCCACCGAGGATGTATGTATTGAAGCCTTTGGCGGTGAGCCTGGCCGCATGCTGAATACCGTTGGTAACATACGTAGCTCTGTTTTCCGTCATATAGTCAATCATCTGCAAGGTAGTAGTTCCTGCATCCAAATAGACAAAATCTTCAGGTTCTATAAGGGAGGCAGCATATTTAGCTACTAGCTTTTTTTCATAGATGTACATGTCCTTTTTGGTAAGTACATCATCTTCACGGCTGAGATAGTTATTCTCTACTGCAGTTGCTCCGCCATGTACCTTGCATAATTTTCCCATACGATTAAGGGCATGCAGGTCACGGCGCACTGTGGAATCAGACGAATCCAGCAGGGCAGTCAGTTCTGCGATGGTAGCGACTTTCTTCTCAGCTAGGTAGTTAAGTATAATACTATATCGTTCTTCGGTGAGCATGGACCTAACACCTCTTTTCTGATTATGATTATAGCACAACATTCTTTCAAAATCAAGCATTTTTTTTCAAAAATAGTAAATTTTTTGAAAATTTTTAAATGTAATTTTATAAATCAGTCAAAAATTATCGTAAAAAACAAAAAGAAGTCAGAAAATGGTGGTGCATTGTGCATTGTAGTGAATGAAAATGAAAGAATTTCTTCATTTAATAGATAATCTAAATAAACGCTTGTTTTTTTTGCTATTTTGAAGTATTATATATTATGTAAAAGTTTAGAATGAATTAATGTATAGAGGGTATAGTTTATGAACAAGAATTTTATGACTATGTTATGCTCCGGTATTATGATGGCGGTGGGGCTTTTGCCACAGGTGATACAGGAAAAAGCAGCAGAGGCGGCCGTATATCAATCGGATTCTGATACTCATGCTGAGATTTTGGATTATATTGAGCATCGTGACCGCATAGCCAGAGAAAATATCGTTACTGATGAACAGAAACAGCTTTTGGATGATGCTTATAAGATGAGACAGGAGCTGAGAAATCCTCTTGATCCGACTAAGAATGTTCCTATTGCCATCGAAGGCGAGGATATGTTCTATGATCAGGCTACAGGTGACGTAGTTGTTAATGGTAATGTTCAGCTGACTACCTTGGACAGCCGCCGTTTAAAGACAGAGGAATTAACCGGTAATATTAAGGAGTCAACCGTAGACGTAGAAGGAAAGGCACGTCTTTTGCAGATGACACCTGACCAAATGCGCATTATACTTACTGGCTACAAGACACAATATGATTATACCCGTGGCTTGGGCAAGATGGAAGAGGCACATGGCAAGGCTGGCAATAAGTACATCAAGGCGAAGAGAGTGGAGCTGTACCCTGATCTGATTGTTATATATGAAGGACATGCTACTAAGTGCTCGTCAGAGCATCCTGATTACCGTATGCAGGCAGAACGTATAGAGATTTATCCTGATGGACGCATGATTGCCTACAAGGTAAAGTATTATTTAGGAAATATCGTAGTATATCAAAGCTCTAAGGAAGTTGTAGATCCTAATAAGGAAAGTATGCCTCACATGCCAAAAGCAGGCTATAAAAACTCTGATGGTATTTGGATATCTGACAGTGCATCCTATAACATTGCGGACAGAGTCAATGCCGATATAAATGGGACATACTATACCAAAAAGGGACTTAAGGCAGACGGCGGTATTTCATGGGATACAAAGGCAATGGGTACCTTTAGGGTTTATACTGGTATGTTTGAGGACTCAAATAACATTTGGGTACGCAAGGGACCTACTCTGAAGTATAATTATGCTCACCGCATTGCGGACAGTCATTTTCACTGGTCTTTAGAATATGAGCATGGTATCTGGCATCAGAATAATGTTCATGCTAGTCATATATCTTATAAGGTTGGTCTGTCCATGGACCCTATAAGGATGGGAACATGGAGTTTTAGTCCTTCTACCAGCTACAGTATAGTAGATGAATCAGGTAATGTAGGCAGTCAGCATGTGGATACACGTTCGACAGGCTTTGACTATAATCTGCTGTTCTTTAAAGAGTATGATATGAAATGGGCAAATTATTTTGAGTATGCATACAGTCAGAGTAACAGTACAAATAGAATGATTGACTTTGATACAGATAGTTTTTCCCGTAAGTTTAATTTCGGATTAAGCTATCGTATGGATAACCGAAACAGATTTGTGGTAGGCTGCAAGTGGGATTTAGATGGCCGCCGTGTAGCAGATATTGATTATTACTGGTTCTATCAGCTGCATTGTGCGGAGCTTATTACGAGATACCGTGCAAAGAGGCATTCATGGAGCGTGTCATTCCAGTTCACACCATGGTAATTAGAGGTGGATTATGAGTCAGGAGTTATTGAATGTAATAGATAAAATGCAGGGAAGCCCAGTTCTGGTTATAGGTGATATGATTGCAGATATTTATCTGGGCTGTACTATTTCCCGTATATCACGTGAGGCACCAGTCTTAGTGCTGGAGCAGGGAAATGAACGGGTAGTAGCTGGCGGTGCTGCCAATGTAGTAAATAATGCGGCTACCTTAGGTGGCAGGGTTTTTTCTGCTGGTATCGTGGGTGATGATACAGGTGCTCAGGGATTAAAGGATATTTTGCATGGCCGTGGTGTCGATACTTCAGCTATGCTTACCGATGAAAAGCATGCTACTATTTCTAAGACTAGGGTAATTGCCGGCGGACGTACTACCGTAAGTCAGCAGATTGTCCGTATAGATAAGGAATGGCGTGAACCGTTAGATGATGAAATACTGTCAGAGCTGTCAGAAAATCTTGTTAAAATTTTGCCAGAGGTTCGTGGTGTAGTCCTCAGTGATTATGGTTCTGGTACCGTTAATGAAAAAATAAGAAAACAGATTTTGAATTATTGCCGTGAACATAATATTCCTTCTATTGTAGATTCACGCTATGACGTGCTTTCATTTAAAGGTGTCGATTATGTGAAGCAGAACGATGCCGAAGCAGGGGCGGCAGTAGGCTATGATTTGGATAGCAAGGAAGATATTATCCGAGCTGGCAGGGAGCTTTTGGAAAAAATGGAGGCTAAGGGAATACTGATTACCTTGGGCGAGGAGGGCATGATGCTTTTTGAAGCTGATGGTGCTATCCATGAAATCCCAGTTTCTGACAAGAGCGAGGTTTTCGATGTTTCCGGTGCTGGTGATACCTGTGTAGCTACGATGATACTTGCATTAGCGGCAGGTGTAGAGCCAGCTGAGGCGGCAAAGCTTTCCAATATAGCGGCAGGCATAGCAGTCCGTAAGCTTGGTACTGCGGTAGTGACTGCTGATGAGCTGAGAAATACCGTAAAAAAGAATTTTTAGAAATCAGATTTGGAAAAAATAGAATTATGAGGCGATAAAATGATTGTAGCTTCCGAAAATATAGAAAAATTATGTGAAATTTTGCGGGCTGGCGGTAAAAAAGTAGTTTTTACTAACGGCTGTTTTGACATTCTTCATGCAGGTCATGTACGTTATCTGAATACTGCCCGTTCCTTTGGTGACTGTCTGGTCTTAGGCATTAATACAGATGCGTCAGTGCGTTCCTTTAAGGGACCGGACAGACCGATTAACTGTGAGGCAGACAGGGCAGAAGTTGTAGATGCATTAGGCTGTGTGGATTATGTAGTGCTTTTTGGTGAGCGGACAGCAGAGGAATTAATCAAGAAGGTTCATCCTGATGTTTATGTCAAGGGCGGAGATTATACAATTGAGACTCTGCCAGAGGGACAGATTGTTCTTGGCTACGGTGGTCAGGTAGAGCTGGTAAAACTGGTTGAAGGTCGTTCTACGACAAATGTCATCAAGAAAATTCAGGCACAGTAAGCCGAAAGTAAGTGGAGAGGGTTGCCTTTATGAAGGATATATTAGTTGTAAAATTAAGTGCGATTGGCGATGTTATTCACGCTTTGCCTGTTTCCTATGCTATTAAGGAAACCTTTCCAGAAGCGAGACTTACATGGGTAGTAGAACCGCCTGCTTACGATATTTTACGGGATAATCCGTATATAGACGAAATTCTTATTTTTGAAAAAAAGAAATTTAAGTCATTAGGCGGTTTTTTTGAGAATGTAGGTCCTTTTAAGAAAAAAATACAGGCACATTCCTATGATGCGGCTTTGGATTTGCAGGGACTTTTTAAATCCGCTTCAATTGCTTATTTATCTAATGCACCTGTACGTTTAGGCACCTGCAATATGCGTGAAATGAGCGACAAGGTCAGCAGGCCAGTGGTAGGACCTCACGCTAATGGTCATATCGTAGAACGTTATCTTGATGTAGCAAGGGAACTAGGCTGCAAGGTAAATAAGGTTGTTTTCCCTATGGTGGTTTCAGATAGAGACGCAGATATAGCGAAAAAGGTCATGGCTCAGTGCGGTGCAAATATGGAAAATCCTTACATGGTTTTCGCTATTGGTGCAAATTGGCCTAATAAGAGATGGCCAGCGAAATATTTTGCTGAATTAAGTGACTGGTTATATGACAAGGGAATTATTCCGGTTATTATCGGTGGCGGTGCTGTGGACGAGGCTACTGCAGGAGAAATTAACAGTTATGTGGAAATTCCGCCAATTAATTTAGTAGGAAAAACCTCATTAAAACAGCTGGCTTATGTAATCCAGAACGCTAAGGCAGTTATAGGCGGTGACACAGGCCCTGTTCATCTTTCTGCTGGTATCGGCACTAAGACTGTTATGCTGATGGGACCAACAGATGCCAACAGAAATGGCCCTTACGGACAGTTAGAAAATGCTATCGAAGCAGACCATGACTGCAAATATTGCTGGAAACGTGCCTGTCCTAAGGGTGAGGACTGTTTAGCAAAGATTTCAGTTAAACAGGTTATTGAAAAGTTAGAAAAATTACTGTAATTTATTGAGGCGGCTTATGAATAATTATGAGAATATTTTAGTTATAAATCTGATGCATTTAGGTGATTTAATGCTGGTTACACCGGTATTACGTACTCTTAGAGCAAATTATCCTAAAGCGAGAATTTCCCTTTTGGCAGATAAGAAACTAGCTGATATAGTGCAGTATAATAAGCATATTGATGAATGCATTTTGATAGATAAAAAGGGTACTGATGATAAGATGCCTGCTTTTATAAAATTCATCTTTGGCTTAAGAAAGAAAAATTTTGATTTAGTAATTAATTTGCATAGAAATGAAAGAGCTTCTGCATTGGCTGCCTTTAGTGGTGCTAAGAAAATTGTAGGTTACAGTAAGCCGGGCTTTTCATTATTTTTTGATAAGGTTATGCCAAATTTAAAGGCAGTAAAGCACCAGATTCATTCTCATTTTGATGTATTAGAGCAGGCTGTCGGAATTGAAAAAATTGATGATGGCGGTCTCGAGATGTGGCTTCCTGACGACGCTGTAAGGACTGCTGATAAGCTGTGGAAGGAGAATTTTCCTCCAAACAGCAAGGTTATTGCCTTTAATATCGGTGCCAGCTGGCCTACTAAAAGATGGCTTGACAGTTACTTTGCAGAATGTGCAGATCAGCTCATAGATGAAGGATATGAAATAGCCTTTTTTGGTGGCCCAATGGACACAGAAATGGTAGAGCAGTGTATTGGGAAGATGAAGCATAAGGACAGTGACCATTACACTGTATTTACGGGAAAATTATCCTTAGCGGAATTAGGAGCGGCTTTAAAAAAATGTGCTCTGTTTTTAACTACGGATTCTGGACCAATGCATGTTGGCGTAGCACAGAATGTTCCTATCGTTACCATGTTTGGTGCTTCACCAGTTCCGGGGTTTTATCCTTATGATGCCAAGGATGTTTTAATTAAAACACCAGAAAAATGTCATCCTTGCGGTATTCATATTTGTCCAATAGAAGGTGAAGGAAATTTTGCTTGCATGAAAAATATTCCTGTGGACGTAGTAATGAAGTATGTACACGAATTATTAGCTGAATATGGGGATTTAGCTGGTAATGTACCACGTGTATATGGTGAATATGAGTGCCGTGTTATTGAATTGTAAGTTATTTTAGTATAGGTTATGGAAGCTAAGAGGTTAGAAGGAGATTTTGATGAATATTGATAAGCAGCGGCTGAAAATGTTTGTGCAGGGCTGCATGAAAAGCTGTCGTCTTCTGGTAGTGGGAGATGTAATGCTTGATAAATATTATTATGGAGAGGTAAGCAGGATTTCTCCAGAAGCACCTGTACCAGTAAACCGTGTCGTAGATATAAAGGAAACAATGGGCGGAGCGGCTAATGTAGCACATAATCTTTCTCTTTTGGGTGTGCAGACAGCTATTTCCGGTTTTGTGGGAAATGATTACCATTGCCAGAGCTTAATGGATAAATTTACCGAAAAGGGAATTGATTACCGCGGTATCATTTATTGCGATAAACCAACCATTGCTAAGGCCCGTATTATCGGTGGTCACCAGCAGATGCTGAGACTGGATTTTGAAGATACTGAGCCTGTGGATGAAGTGTATTCCCAGCGTATGATAAATTATGTTGAGCAGTGCATTAATACTATGGATGGCGTAATTATTTCTGATTATGGCAAGGGCGTATGTACAGAAGAAGTATGTACATCTATTATAGAAATGTGCAATAGTATTAATGTACCTGTTTTTGTCGATCCTAAGGGTGTGGAATGGGATAAATACTGCAATGCTGATTTTATTACACCAAATTTCAAGGAAACAAATGCGATTCAGCCTAAGCCTATAAAAAATAAAGATCCACAAATTGAAAGAGCGGCTGAATACATTATGCATAAATATGCAATAAATAATGTTTTAGCAACCCGCTCAGAATGCGGTTTAAGTTTTATTAACAAAGAGGAAAGAATACACATTCCAACAAGAGCACAGGAAGTTTTTGATGTATCAGGTGCAGGTGATACGGTATTAGCCGTATTTGCAGCAGGTGTAGTAGGTGGTTTGAGCTTCAGTGAAGCCGCTTATTTGTCAAATGTGGCAGCAGGCGTAGTAGTAGGTAAATTAGGTACTTATGCTATTAGCAAGGAAGAATTATTAGAAGCATTATTAAAGATGGCGTAGTTTGTTGCGGACAGTGATTAGTCCTTAATTATTTAGAGGCTGAATAACAGTTAATATTATATTATAAAATATTATAAAATTATGTTTGATTTTTGAGAAATGGTGTGATATGATAG